>SUVI01000138.1 GCA_015062085.1 Planctomycetaceae bacterium | reverse complement strand
AAGAAGTTCTGGAAACGATCGCTCCGGTGCTCGAAAAACGTCCGGAATTCGTGAAAGCGAAGATCGTTGACCGTATCGTGGAACCGGAACGTCAGATCGTTTTCCGTGTTCCGTGGGTAGACGACAACGGCGACGTGCAGGTCAACCGCGGTTTCCGCGTTCAGTTCAACTCGGCGATCGGTCCGTACAAAGGCGGTATCCGTCTTCATCCGTCCGTTTACCTCGGCATCATCAAGTTCCTCGGTTTCGAGCAGATCTTCAAGAACGCGCTGACCACCACGCCGATCGGCGGCGGTAAAGGCGGTTCCGACTTCGACCCGAAGGGCAAGAGCGACCGTGAAGTGATGTCGTTCTGCCAGAGCTTCATGAACGAAATGTTCCGTCACGTCGGTCCCGACACGGACGTTCCGGCCGGCGATATTGGAACGGGCGCGCGCGAGATCGGCTACATGTTCGGCCAGTACAAGCGTCTGACCAACACGTTCACGGGCGTTCTGACGGGCAAAGGCCTCACGTGGGGCGGTTCTCTGGCCCGTAAGGAAGCGACCGGTTTCGGTCTCGTCTACTACGCGACCCGCATGCTTCAGGATGCCGGTACGGACTGGAACGGCAAGAAAGTCGTCATCTCCGGTTCCGGAAACGTCGCGATCTACGCGAATCAGAAAGCGACGAGCCTCGGCGCGAAAGTCATCGCCATGTCCGACTCCAACGGCTACATCGTGGACGAAGCGGGGATCAACCTCGACGTCATCAAGGACATCAAAGAAGTTCGCCGTGCCCGCATCAAGGAATACGCCGACATCGTTCCGGGTTCCCAGTATGTGGAAGGCTGCCGCGGTATCTGGAGCGTTCCGTGCGACGTGGCTCTTCCGTGCGCGACGCAGAACGAACTGAACGGCGAAGAAGCCGCCATTCTGGTGAGTAACGGATGCAAATTCGTCGCGGAAGGCGCGAACATGCCGAGCACTCCGGAAGCCATCGCCACCCTGCAGGGCAGCGGCGTCGCTTTCGGTCCGGCCAAAGCCGCGAACGCCGGCGGTGTTTCCACCTCCGCGCTGGAAATGACGCAGAACAGCATGCGTCTGTCCTGGTCGTTTAACGAAGTGGATGAGAAACTCCACGACATCATGGACAAGATCTACGATCAGTGCACCAGCGCTGCGGAAGCCTACGGCGAAAAGGGGAATCTGGCCGCCGGCGCGAATATCGCCGGTTTCCTGAAAGTCGCGGAAGCCATGCTTGCTCAGGGTGTCGTCTGAGCCGCACAGGACTGAATAAATTTCCTGCATGAGATAAACGTCGGCATTTTCTTTTGTGCCGGCGTTTTTTAGTGAAATGAAAGAGGCTCCTCATGGACAAAAAAGACCGAAAGAAGATCGAGATCCTGCGTGTGCTGAAGGAAGAGGGGAAACTGCTCACTTCGGCACAGATCGTGGAGATCCTGCATTCCGCGGGGGTCAGCTACAGCGAACGGGCCGTCCGAATGTACCTCCAGAGCATGGATCAGGAAGGGTTGACCCGTTCTCAGGGACGAAAAGGACGGACGATCACCCCTGCCGGATTGCGTGAACTCCAGGAAAATGACGGAGCACGCGGTCTCAGTTTCCTTTCGGCAAAGATCGACCGGATGACGTACCGAATGTCCTTTGACCTTCCGACCTGCTCTGGTGAGGTCATCGTGAATATGTCGATCCTGCCGGTCCGCGACCTGCTCGAGTGCCTCGACGACATTTGCCGTGTTTTCCAGCACGGTTACGCCATGGGAGAAATGGTCTCGCTCCTGCGGCCGGGCGAAAACTGGCAGGGGACGGTCATTCCGCCGGGACACGTTGGATTCTGTACCGTCTGCTCCGTGACGTTCAACGGCGTGCTTCTGAAACACGGGATCCCGATGCTTTCACGATTCAGCGGGCTTCTGGAGCTGGAAAACTCCAAACCGTCACGCTTTACCGAGATCATCAACTACAACGCGACGACCGTGGATCCGCTGGCCATCTTCATTCGTGCAGGGATGACGAACTACCGCGACGCGCTCCGGACGGGCAACGGTCTGATCGGTGCAGCGTTTCGTGAATTGCCGGACGAAAGCCGGCCGCGGGTGGAGGGGATCATCGAGCGGATGGAGAAGATCGGGCTGGGCGGATTCCTGAAATTCGGACTCCCGAACCAATCGATCCTTGGCATCCCGGTGAGCGAGGGGTACGTCGGCGCGATCGTGGTCGGCGGTCTGAATCCCATCGCGGTACTTGTCGAAGCGGGAAAACCCGTCTTTCGCTCCTGGGCCATCTCCGGCCTGATGGACTACCATAAACTCTTCCGCTACACGGAACTACCCGCCCGATTGCGGGAAATGTGAAGATAACAACAGTGGCTGGAAGGGGGGTTGGTGAGATAGGGAAAATGGGTCGTTTGCAGAATTTGCTGTATTTAGGGTAGGCGTGTGTTGGAGGCGGATGGATCAAGAATAAGCAAAAAAACAAAAAAATTGGAAAAAAAGTGAAAAGATCGGTGAAAAAAGAGAAGCCTGCCCTTGAAAAAAATGTGAAATCTGGTATAATTCGATTTCTTATGGTATATTTGGTACTTTAATAGGAAGAATATTATGAAAGTCCGTGCCAGTGTTAAACGTATTTGCGAAGATTGCAAGGTGATCCGTCGCCAGGGCGTCGTTCGCGTGATTTGTAAGAACCCGCGTCATAAGCAGCGCCAGGGTTAATTTTAGTCAGTTTTGATGTTTGGTGCTCAAGTGTCTGCTTTTTCCGAGGCGTTGGTTTTCATAGGGAACCGGAGCTGAAGAGAGAGTTGGGCCAAAAGCCGAAATAAGCGTCAAAGAAATAGTCATTTGATTCATTAGGAGGGCTTCATGCCTCGTTTGTTAGGTGTTGATATTCCGAACGATCGCCCTGCAGCGTATTCGTTGACGTATCTTTACGGAATTGGCTTGAAAACCGCATTGGATTTGTGCCGTACCGTCGGTGTTGACCCGACGATCAAGGCTCGTGAGATGACCGAAAAGCAGGTTGCCGAACTGGCTGCCCTGCTCGACAGCGATGACTACGTCGTGGAAGGTCACCTTCGCCGTACGGTCAATCAGAACATCGCGCGTCTGAAGGAAATCGCGTGCTATCGCGGTCTCCGTCACCGCCGCGGTCTCCCGGTTCGCGGTCAGCGTACCAAGACCAATGCGCGTACCCGTAAAGGTCCGGCCAAAACGGTCGCTGGTAAGAAGGGTGTTAAGGACATGCGTTAATTCGCAGTCCTATCGTGTCGAGATCAGGGTCCGGATGGTCCGGATCCCGGTGTAGCGTATAACAGAATCAGAATTTCAGCCTGACCCCGCGGTTTTTTCGAGCCGGAGAGCGGAGGGCTGGATCAAGTTAGGAGTGTCCCAAGTGGCGAAGGCAAAGAAGAGAAAAGTCCGTCGTAATGTAACGAGCGGTATCGTTCACATTAAAGCGACGTTCAACAATACGATCGTTACGATTACCGATACCAAAGGCGATACGATCTGCTGGTCGACTGCCGGCAACAGCGGATTCAAGGGAAGCCGTAAGAGTACGCCGTTCGCAGGTCAGCTTGCAGCTCAGGCAGCAGCAGAAAAAGCGATCAAATGCGGCATGAAGGACGTAGACGTCCGTGTGAAAGGCCCGGGAAGCGGCCGAGAAAGCGCCATCAATGCGCTGGAAGCTGCCGGTCTTGCAGTGAAAACTATTGAAGACGTGACGCCGCTGCCGCACAATGGCTGCCGTCCGCCGAAGCGTCGTCGTGTTTGATTGCACCTTGTATCCTAAACTAAAACAGTAATTTTTGCCAGGAGAATTTGAATGCTTAAGCGAATGCGATGGCGTGATCTGGAACTTCCCAGTTTGGTTTCATGCGACAAGGAAACGTTGACGGATCGATATGGCAAATTTATTGCTGAGCCGTTTGAACGCGGTTTTGGAACGACGATCGGAAATAGTATCCGGCGCATTCTTCTCTCCAGTCTGGAGGGGAGTGCCGTCACGCAGATGAAACTGCAGGGCGTTTCGCATGAATTCCTTCCTCTCGATGGAGTCCTGGAAGATGTTACGGATATTGTGCTGAACGTGAAGTCCCTTGTGGTCCGTTCTGAGTCGGAGACCCCGCGTATCCTTCGTATCGAGAAGCATACGCCTGGTCCGATCACGGGTGCTGATATTCAGACGGACCACATGGTCGAAGTCATCAACAAAGACCATGTGATCGCCACTCTGACCAAGGACGTGAATTTCGTCATGGAAATGGTGGTCGAAAAAGGCCGCGGGTACGTGCCGGCTACGGAAAGAAGAAATTCCGTGCAGGAATCCCTCCCGCTGGATGCTGCGTTCAGTCCTGTGAGAAGAGTGCGGTATGAAGTCGTTGAGACGCGTGTCGGTCAGAAGACGAACTACGACAAATTGATTATGGAGATTTGGACGGATGGTTCGATCAATCCTCAGATCGCGCTGGTCGAAGCGGCCAAGATCCTTCGTAAGCATCTGAATCCCTTTGTGCAGTATTCTGAACTGGGCGAGCAGATCCATACGGAAGGCAAGGTTACCGGAAATGAGATCGATCCGATCATGGAAGCCAAGCTTTCCATGAACGTGTCCGAGCTGCATTTGGGCGTTCGCGCGAGCAACTGCCTGGAATCGGCTCACATCACGACGATCCGCGAGCTCGTTTCCAAAACAGAGGATCAGCTTTTGGAAGTGCGTAACTTCGGTGAGACTTCTTTGAAAGAGATCCGCGAAAAACTGCAGGAAAACGGACTCCAGCTTGGAATGCGTCTTCCCGTGATGCGTACGCAGCAGTACTAAAAAAATCATCGGGCCGGGTGTCCGGCTCGTTTTTGCGTTGGGGCGTGAACGGCTTCCTGTTTCCTTACGGAGACTGAGTGATTTTTGAATCGAAGCCGGGCATGGCTCGAGTTTGAATCGGGACTTCTTCGGGAGTCCCCTACCCCAGAAAAAAAGAAAAGGTAGATCCATGAGACATCGTTTTGCAGGTCGTAAATTTGGTCGTAACCCGAAGCATCAGCGCGCGCTTCTTCGCATGCTGGCGGTTTCCCTCATTCTGACGGAACGTGATGTGGAAGATTACTATGATGCCAAGCAGGCTCCGAAAGTGAAAGGCCGCATCATCACGACGATCCAGAAGGCGAAGGAAGTTCGTCCGTTCGTCGAAAAGTGCGTCACGATCGCCAAGAATGCTTTGGCCGCCAAAGCTGCTGCGGACGCGATGGTTCCGACCCGTGACCGCCGCACTGCCGAATACAAAGAATGGCGCAAGAGCGAAGCGTGGCAGGAATGGAACAAAGTGAACGCGCCGGTCGTGGCTGCCCGCCGCCGTCTGGTCCAGCTCCTCCATGACGAGACCGCTGTGAAGCTCCTGTTCGACGTCGTTGCTCCGATGTACGTTGACCGTCAGGGCGGTTACACCCGTATCCTTCGTCTGGCCAAGCCGCGTCTTGGCGACGCTGGTACCCGTGCGATCCTTGAGTTCGTCAAGAACGAGCGCAAAGCCGAAGCGGTGAAACCGAGTTTCGACGCTGAGTGATCTTAGTCTGAGATCGATCACGAACTACGAAAAGCAGAATGGTTCATGGAGCTATTCTGCTTTTTTTACGGCATTTTTTGCCGTTTCTTTTTGCGGATCTCTGGTCCGGGTGCTTGACAGAAGGGGAGGTTCGTGCTAGAATCAAGGTCTGGCGTCCTGCCGAAAAAGTGATTTTCCGTCCCTCCGAGCTATTTGAAAGGAATGAGTAATGAAAAAATTCCGTTTTTTGTCTTCTCTGGTTTTTGCCGTTCTTGTACTGGTTTCAGGCATGAGGAGTGTGTCTGCGGTCGAATTCCGCTGTGAAGGCGAGTATCCGCAGCATCTTCAGGGATTTGCCTCGGATGGCGAGTCGGTCTTCTGGAGTTTCACCAGTGTTTTGGTGAAGACCGACCTGAACGGCAAGCGTCTTCAGCAGATCGACGTACCCTCTCACCATGGCGACTGCTGCGTCGTGGACGGAAAGCTCTACGTCGCCACGCATTTGAACTGGCCGGCGGAGGATCGTTCGGCATGGATCTACATTTACGACTGCCGAGACCTCACGCTTTTGGAGAAGATCAATGTTCCGGAGCTGGACGGGGCCGGGCTGGACGGGATCTCGTTTTTTGACGGACATTTCTACGTCTGCTGCGGGAAAGACAGTGAAGACGTTGTGCCGTTCAACCGCGTTTTCAAGATGACGAAAGATTTCCAGACCGTCGCCCGTCTCCAGGTGCCGGGGCTGACCGTTTACGGCATCCAGGCGTTTTCGTGGGGGAACGGGTCTTTTTGGCTCGGAACGTACGGCAAGGAAGGGACGATCCAGTGTGACGCGGACCTGAAGGTCGTCGGGAAGCACAAGATCGACGCGAGTGTCGGCGTTTACGAGCTTCCGCCGTCGGAAAATGGCGAACCGCGCCTCATGATCGCAACGCACCGCCGGGAAAATGGCGAAGCGAACCGCAACTGGGCGCTTGCCCGCTCGGCAGTCCTGAAAGACGGTCAGCTGGTTTGGGAAGATCAAGCGAAACAGTAAAAAACAGCTCCCCGAGTGTTCACGAAAAGGAACGTTCGGGGAGTTTTTTTGTCGGAAAATTTGAAAGACCCTGCCTCCTTGCCGATTCATGTCCAGCTGGATCGCATACCAGATCCAGATCGGGATCTCCGGCAAAAAATAGAACAGCAGACCAGGCAGGATGAGGAACCAGACGATGAGCCAGAAGACTCCCGAAATGGCAAAACAGTAAAGTGCCGTCAGGATCTTCTTTTCATATCGTGTTCTCCTGTTTGCGGCTGGTTTGTCCGGAAGCTGTGTACCGATCCACATCCCGAGTTCTGCCTCCGCAAATACGGGAAGGCTTTTTGCGTGAAATTCGTGTCGTGCACAATTTCAGTCGAGATCGACGCAGACAGTGCCGTCTTTTCCGATGTAGTGGGTCTGAACGTTGAGTTCCTTCATCCACTGCTGTTCGAGGCGGATCTTCCACGGTCCGGAGTCAGGGCCTTTTCCGCGGTCATTGTTCCAGAGCCAGTCCGGGGTCGGCCAGAAACAGATCTTCGGCGCGATGACGGCGTAAAGTTCCCGTGTCGCTCCCTGCTGTCCGTGGTGTGCCATCTGGACGGCCTCGGCGCGGAGCATTTCCGCGGGCTGGAGTTTGAGGAGTTCCGTACTTCCTTCTTTTCCGAGGTCTCCAAGGAAGAGGAGCGAGGAATTTTTGGTCTCGAACCGGAAACAGACGTTCGAGTTGTTGACCGGATTGCGCTCGCACAGATATGGATCGTTCAGCACCGTGACGGTCAGGGGGCCAAAGGTGAGTTTCTGGTCCTTCTGCGTCGTGACGATGCGGTCCTGGACCTTCACGATATGCTCAAAGAAACATTTTGCTTCGTGCGCCCAGACGGCCTCGTACGTTTCGATCCATTTCAGTTCTGGGAAGTTGAAGTAGAATTTCTCGACCTCCGGCAGCCGGTCCGTCCGGATGAGTTCCGTTAGTGCCATAAAGTGGTCCGAATGGCAGTGGGAGAGGAACCACGCGGTGACTTTCGGGTTCGGGCCGCCGTTGAGTTTTTCGAGCATCTCAAGCAAATGGTCTGCATCGCCGGCCATCCCGCCGTCCACGACGATCAGTTCTCCGGTCTTCGTGCGGATAATGTAGGACATCATCTGCGAGCGGGTCTTATTCGTGAGCTGGCAGACGGTCATTTCGATTTCGTCGGGCGTCTGAGCGGAAAGGGGAAAGTTCACGCACAGCGCACTTCCCAGAACGGCAGCTCCGGCTGCGGAAAGAAATTGACGGCGGTTGGTTTTCATGAGGATCTCCCTGAAAATAAAAAGGTGGGGGGGGAATGAACGTTCTTTTTAAATAATGTACCCGGAAGCGGTGATTTTGTCAAGGGGGCAGGACCGCTTTTTCCAGCTCCCGGCATCCGTAAAAGACGGAACGTCCGAGGGACTGGACTGTTTCAGGAAGCGTGACCTCCCGGAGTCCCCGTACATTCGCGAACGCCTCCTCCGCGATCCGCACGACGGGCAGACCTTCCACGATTTCAGGAACCGCGGCTCTGGAAACTCCCTCACCCCGAAACCGGGTAAGCATCACGCCGCCGGGGGATCTTTCAAACTCAAACAAAACGGAGTCCTCTGAAAAGAAAGAAACTTCCAAAAGAAAAGGGAGGCCGAGACCTCCCCGTGTGAAAAACAGACGCTTACGCCATGGCTTCGCAGATGGCGTCGGCCATTTCCTGCGTTCCGACGGCGGTCGGATCGTTGCGGTCGGCTTTCATGTCGTACGTGACCGACTTGCCTTCCGCGATCACTTTCGCGACGGCGTTTTCCAGTTTGTCCGCAGCTTCTTTTTCGCCCAGATGACGGAGCATCAGCATACCGGAGAGGATCATCGCGGTCGGATTCACCTTGTTCAGCCCCTTGTATTTCGGAGCGGAACCGTGAGTCGCTTCAAACACTGCGCCGTCTTTCCCGATATTCGCGCCCGGAGCCACTCCCAGACCGCCGACCAGACCGGCCGCCAGGTCGCTCAGGATGTCGCCGTAGAGGTTCGGAAGGCAGATCACGTCGTACTGTTCCGGTTTCTGCGCGAGCTGCATGCACATGTTGTCGATGAGACGGAATTCCGATTCGATCTCCGGATACTCTTTCGCCACGCCCTCGCAGACTTCCTGGAACAGGCCGTCGGAGAACTTCATGATGTTGGCTTTGTGGACGTAGGTGACCTTTTTGCGGTTTTCGCGCTTCGCATATTCGAAAGCGTAGCGGATGATGCGTTCGGTTCCCGCGACGGAGATCGGTTTGATGGAGATGCCCGTTTCGTCACGGCCGGAGCGGATCGGACGGTTCGGGGACATTTCGTTGATGAAATCGTAGAGCTTTCCGCATTCTTCCGTACCGCGCTGGAATTCGATGCCGGCGTAGAGGTCTTCGGTATTTTCACGCACGATGACCAGGTCGACCGGGACGGAGGAGAAGAAGCTGCGCACGCCGGGGTAGTATTTGCACGGACGGACACAGGCGTAGAGGCCCAAAGCCTGACGCAGATGGACGTTGATGCTTCGGAAACCCGTTCCGACCGGGGTCGTGATCGGGGCTTTGAGAGCGAGCTTGGTACGGTCAAGCGATTCGAGAAGCGGTTCCGGCAGCGGGGTGCCGATACGTTCCATGACGTCGATCCCGGCTTCCTGAACATCCCAGTCGATCTTCACGCCCGTAGCGTCCACACATCGGCGTGCGGCTTCCGCGAGTTCGGGTCCGGTACCATCGCCAGTGATCAAAGTAACATCGTAGGCCACAATTCACCTCCATAGGTTAAAGGAAAAGAAAACATTTTGAATACTATTTTAATCCAGGACAGAAAAAATTCAAGGCGGGGTGGGGGAATTTTTGGGCTAAAAAACGGAGAGACGCAGAGCATCGGGCCCGGTCAGGCAAAAAGACGCTCTGCGCGTGTGTACACAGACCATGTTTTCGGGTCAGGTGACGAGTGAGGCGATGAGGTAGTAGATCGGGTAGATCGTCAGGAGATTCACCAGCATCAGACCCCAGCCGAGCCAGCGGCGCATCGTGCGGTACGTGCCGGGGACGCTTTCCCGCTGGAGTTTCCACAGGTAGATCATCGCGGCGATCAGACCCACAACGGGACCCGCGAAAATCGCAAGGGGAATAAAGACCCGGCTGAAAAAAGTCGGATCTTTCACCGGCATCATGTTGATGCCAAGGATGAAAAGAACGGGCATCGCGATCGCGCCCGCAAGGTAAAGGATTCGCATATCTTCCTCCTGTTTCAGGTTTGAGGCACAGAACTTCCGCGCATTTCACGCTTTGGTCACGATATTCTATCCGAGATGTCAAGAAAAAGAAAACGGAAGCGGAAAAAAGCCCTTCCGCCTCCGAAATGAAAAGAAACGTCTTCAGCAGGAGATCATGTTTGCCCACGAGGTGAAATTATAGATGAGGCATATCCCGTTGCCTGCCGCGAAACATGGAAAATCTCCTTTCATTTCCTCCGCAGATGCGGAACCTGCGGGGTATCTGTTTTTCAAGCGTCCGTTAAAATGGAAGTTTGTCGGTGAGGGCTCCCCAGAGGAGGAATGACCCAAAAAATACGATGATCGCGAGATTCAGCCAAAAAATGAATGCCGCCCCCGGATAGCGGATCTCCTCTTTATTCCGGCGCATGAGAAAGTATCCGGCCAGACAGCACGGGATCGGAAAGAGACACGCGAGGATATGGCAGAACACCATCAGCTCCTTGAAGTGAGGAAACAGACGCAACATCCACTGGCAGATCGCCAGCGTCGTCCACATCCACAGACCGGGAAATGCCCAGAACATGAACCACGCAGTCCCCATGATCGTGAGGACGTAAAATACGTCAGCGAGCCTTGAACGTTCTTTCATGGCAAAAACTCCTTGAATAACGATTCTTAGCTCCTAAAAACAAAGTTCCCAACCCAGGATCAGACCAAGGCTCACGATCAGGGCAAGATTTATCCAAAAAATGAATTTTGCGGCCGGATAATGAGATTCTTTTCTGCCGCGGCGCATGAAATAATACCCGGCCAGACAGCACGGGATCGGAAGGAAAGACGTAAAAGCCACATGGCTCTTCCAAAGGAACGGAAACCAGGGGATCGAGCGGGTCCGTTCGCCGACTCCAAACAGTGTCCATGCCCAGAGACCGGGAAATTCCA
>SUVI01000137.1 GCA_015062085.1 Planctomycetaceae bacterium | reverse complement strand
CCCAATCCACTTACCCCCAGATTCAAGGAGAAATTTCATGAACTATCTGATCGCACACGATCTTGGGACCTCCGGCAACAAAGCGACGCTTTACTCGGCGGACGGCCGGATCATCAGCAGCCGCGTTTATTCCTATGATGTCCAGATCACCAACGGCACATGGGCGGAGCAGGATCCGGAAGACTGGTGGCGGGCAGTCTGCGAGACGACGAAAGACCTGATCGCAGAGATCGATCCGAAGGAAATCGCGGCCGTTTCTTTCAGCGGTCAGATGATGGGCTGCCTCTGCGTCGATGAAAAAGGTAAGCCTCTTCGCAATTCGATCATCTGGGCGGATCTGCGTTCCGTTGCGGAGGAGCAATTCGTCCGTTCCCAGATCGCAGAACGCGATTTCTACCGCATTACGGGGCATCGGATCAGTCCGGCATACAGCGGTTTTAAATTTCTCTGGCTGAAAAATAATGAGCCGGAGATCTACGCAAAGACCTTCAAAACGCTCAATGCCAAAGACTTCATCATTCTGCGTCTGACCGGCGCGTACGTTACCGATTTTTCCGACGCCTCCTCCACGTGTCTGATGGACCTGAACGAATTCTGCTGGTCGGAGCAGCTGCTGGAGATCTTTGGTCTTGATCCCGCAAAAATGCCGGAAATGAAACGCTCCATCGACATCGCGGGGACCGTGACGGCAGAAGCTGCGCGAATGACGGGGCTTTTGGAGGGAACGCCGGTCGTCATCGGCGGCGGAGACGGCGCGTGCGCAGCGGCGGGGACCGGCTGCGTGAAGGAAGGCGTGGCGAACTGCGTGCTCGGGACCTCTTCATGGATCTCCATCACCTCGGAGAAACCGATCTTTGACGAGGGAATGACGACGTTCAATTTCGCGCACATCCTCCCCTACCAGGTCATGCCGACCGGCACGATGCAGACGGGCGGCGGCGCGCTCAGCTGGGCAGTGAACACACTTTACGAAGCCGGCGACGGACCGACCTACCAGAGGATCCAGAAAGAGCTGGCTGACTCGCCGATCGGGGCAAAAGGACTCTTTTTCCTTCCGTACCTGATCGGAGAACGCTCGCCGCGCTGGGACACAAACGCAAAAGGCACTTTCGTCGGCTTGACGATGGAGCACAAAAAGATCGACATGATCCGCGCGGTCATGGAAGGCGTCGCGTTCAACTTCGACGTCATTCTGAAAGTCTTCAAATCTCGCATGAAGATCGATGAACTGGTCACCATTGGAGGCGGTGCGCGGACGGATGCGTGGCTCCAAATACTCGCCGACGTCCTCGACACCACGATGGTGAAGCCGAACTATCTGGAAGAAGCTACCTCCATGGGGGCGGCCATCACAGGCGGAGTGGGCGTCGGGATCTTTGAAGACTTTCACGTCATCTCCAAATTCCTGCGTCCTGAAGAAAAATTCGCGCCCAACGCGGAAAATGCTGCTTTCTACGCCTCGAAAAAACCGATTTTCGACGACTGCTATTTCGCATTGAAAGATGTTTTCGCAAAAATGCGCTGAACGCGTTTGGAAATTTCCGTGAAACCTGACACGAATTTCACGAAAAAAACAGAGGGATCCCTGAAAGTCACTGAAAGGGAACACGAAAAGCTCGAAAAAACACGAAACTCACAAAATTGATTTTAAAAATTTTAAAATTCATTCGCGAGATCCGTTTCTTTCGTGCTTTTCGTGTTGAAATTTCAGGGTTTCTCCGTGTCTCTTCGGTTGCTTCAGTAGTTAAAATTGCGAGATGAACAGGAATTCCGTTCCGGATAAACCGCAAAAATTTTCCCCAATTAAGGAGAGCTTCGTCATGAAAATGCAATTCCTGCCGTTTTTGGGTCTTCTGGTACTTCTTTTTACGTTTTCTTCCGTACCGGTTTCCGCTCAGATGCTGGACCGTACGGATTCGCGGGCGCAGACGACATTTTCGCCCGGGTCGTGGAAAACGTGGAAAAAGCTGGGAACAGTGCGTCCTCGGCCGGTCAGTGAGCTGAAAGTCGGACAGAATTTGGCGCTTGGGTGCGAAACGCTGGACCGCGATTACATTTACTGGGAGACGTACCGAGACTACGTCGCGCCGTTGGGGATCCGGAAGATCCGGCTTCAGGCAGGCTGGGCAAAGACCGAGCAGAAACCAGGCGAGTACGATTTCGCGTGGCTCGATGCCGTCATCGACGACGCTCTGGCACAGGGACTTGAGATCTGGCTGGAGACTGACTACGGCAACCCGATCTACCCGGGGGGCGGTGATTGGGATCTCGGCGCGGGTTTCCCCGTTTCGGAAGAGGGCTTAGCTGCGTGGGACCGGTGGATCGAGCAGCTGGCGCTTCGGTATCGCGGGAAGGTCCGCGATTGGGCAATGTGGAATGAGCCGGACATTTCAGGCGTTTACGCGCATGGCAAAAAGAAAACTCCGGAAGAGATCGCCCAGTTCAACATTCGGACCGCTGAAATCATCAAGCGCATCATTCCCGATGCGCGCATCGGCGCACTTTCTCTCGCAACGAACAATCCAAAATTCACGAAAGCGTGCCTCGACGTCTTTCAGCGTGAAGGAAAAATGGAACTCTTCACGTGGCTCATCTACCACGGATACGCCCTCAATCCGGATACGTCCTACGAAAACGTGCAGGCTCTCCAGAAATTGGCAGACTCCTACCCGCACCGTCTGATCCTCTGGCAGGGCGAGAACGGCTGCCCGTCGGAAGTTGCGCACAAATTCGCGCTCTCGCATCATCCGTGGAGCGAACTGACACAGGCCAAATGGGACGCACGCAGAATGCTCGGCGACTTGGGACACGACGTCGTTTCGTCGATCTTCACCATTTGCGATTTCGACCACAAAGGGCGCGAGATCAATCGGAAAGGTCTTCTGAAGATCAACGACAAAAAAACGCTGGCAAAAGTGAAGCTCGCGTACTACACGGTCCAGAACATCGCGTCGCTTTTCGACCAGACTCTCACGCGGCAGAAAGAGTTTCCGTGCACTTTCACCGAGCTCGAACCGGAAAAAGCTGCGTTGAGACCAGAAGAGGCGAAAATGGCAAATGGGATCCCCTCCGTCACTTGGTTCGCTTTCCGTGATGCGGAACGGGGAGAAGATCTGCTCGTCTTCTGGGACGGACGCCGGATCCCCTCGGAATCGAATGAACTTCGCCGTGTTCAGGTCACGCTTCCAGGCAAAAATCTGAAAGAGCCGGTCCTCGTGGACGTGGTTTCGGGACGGATCTACGAAGTTCCGCGGGAAACCATGACGCGCACCGGCGACACGCTGACCATCCGCGAGATCCCGGTCTACGACGCACCGCTGATCCTGACGGAAAAGCAAAGAGTCCGTTAAAATGGAGCGCATCACGAAGCGTTTTTCCTAAATTTTCCCTCCCCCAGTTTCCCCCTGTTTCCCCCGTTTTCCATTTCGCGAACTTCCCATTTTACCACTTTTTTCATTTTAGAGAGAGCGCGATAGAGTTTTTTAATGCGGCCGGAACCATGGGGAGATCTGCGGATCATGAAATTTGCACCAATAAACATTTGGGGAACGAAGGAAGAGCACGTAATGTGCGGCGAATTCGTGAAGCCGTTCGCAAAGGCAGCACGCCAAACAAATGATGAATGAAAATCAAACAAAATTTAATTTACCCCGCCATTTTCATTAAAACCAAGGAGAGATCATGAAATTTAAATCATTTTTGGTGCTGGGGACGCTCGCAGGAGCGTTTCTGGCTGCGGCGTCGTTTTGGACGGCAGAAGTCAAGGCGCAAGAGCTGAAATTGGCCGCGGACGGGAAGAGTCCGTACCGGATCGTTCTCGCGGACGGCGCGTCTGCTGTGGATGGGAATGCTGCCAGGGAATTTCAGCTTTACTTTGAGCAGATCACCGGCGCGAAACTCCCGATCGTGAAGGAAAGCGAGCTCGACGGCCAAGCAGGTCCGTGCGTGTTCGTCGGGACTTCCGAAACGGCGAAAAAGGAGTTTCCGGAGCTTGCCGAGATCGATTTCCGTGAGGACGAGATCTTCATGAAAAGCGACGCGGATGGAAACCTCGTTCTGACGGGCGACACTCGGCGCGGGGCGCTTTACGCCGTCGTGACGTTCCTGGAAGAGGAACTCGGCTGCCGATGGTGGACGTCGACCGAGAGCACGATCCCGCACAAACCGACGCTGACGGTACGCGCGCAGGATCACCGTTTCGCCCCGCCGATGGTCTACCGGGAAGCGTACTATCGCGACGCATTCGAGGAGAAATTCGCGGTCCACTGCAAGGTGAACGGAAACATGGCGCGCGTCTCGGAAGAGTGGGGCGGAAAAAATCGCTTCGTCTTCTTCGTGCACTCCTTCTACCCGCTCATTCCGCCGACCAAATACTTCAAAGACCATCCGGAATGGTTCTGCGAGATCGACGGAGTCCGCAAGGTCGGCATCCCGAGCTGGAGCGGACCGGGGAGCGCGTACGAGGAGTTCGTCAAGACTCTCAAGCCGGAGCAGATCCACGAGAGCGGAACGCAGCTTTGTCTCGCGAATGACGAAATGCGTGCGGAGCTGACGAAAAACGCGCTTGAGCATTTGCGGAAGAATCCGGGCGCGAAATTCATCTCGATCAGCCAGAATGACTGGCGCGGGTACTGCACATGCGAAAAATGCCGCGCGATCGACGAAGCGAATGAGAGTCCTGCCGGCTCTCTCATCACGTTCGTGAACAAAGTGGCGGAAGACATCGAGAAAGAGTTCCCGGACGTTTTCGTCGAAACGCTCGCGTACCAGTACACGCGGAAACCTCCGAAGCTCGTGAAACCGCGAAAAAACGTGGTGGTCCGCCTCTGCACGATCGAGTGCTCTTTCCTTCAGCCTCTGGAAACGGGTGAGCTGAACAGCACGCTCGCGGACGACATTCGCGGGTGGAGCGCCATCGCGCCGCAGCTTTTCGTCTGGAATTACATTACGAATTTCACGAACTACATTCTGCCGCATCCGAACATGCGCTGCCTCGCGCCGGACATCCGTTTCTTCGTGAAAAACAAAACGATCGGACTCTTCAACCAAGGGGACGCGCACACGACGTGCGGAGACTTCGTCTCGGCAAGAAACTGGGTCGTGGCACATCTGCTCTGGGACCCGGATCGGGATGAGAAGGCTCTCTGGAAGGAGTTTTTCACGAACTACTATGGACCGGCAGGCGAACCGCTTCTTGAGTATCTGGACGTGATCCACGATCGGGCGGATACGACGGGATTCAATCTTCGGTGCTATCTTGAAAACACGCGGGGCTGGCTCGATGCCGAGACGATCCTGAAGGCAACACCGCTGACCGAAAAAGCCCGCGCGGCAGTCAAAGACGATCCCGTCCTGGCTCTGCGCGTGGAGAAAGCACTCGTAGCGTACGATTTCAACTGGCTCCAGCGGTGGCACGAGATGAACTTTTACTGCAAAGTGAACGGCATTCCGTTCCCGGGACCGAAAGATCCGCGTGCGGCGGCGGAGAAATTCTGCGCGTTCCTTGAAGAGCAGGGAAGCACGCACTACCGCGAATCGCTCCGCGGGCAGCCGTGGGCGGATCTTCGCAGTAAGCTCATCGGATCTTTCCCGACGACTCCGGCTGCGAAACCGGACATGAATGCCGTCCTTCCGGAGCAGGAAACTTCGGGAAAAGCGGCTCCGGATTGGGATTCGGTCCTCTGGATCGATTTCCAGGATGCGATGATGCGGATCGGCGGGCGTGAAAAAGGCTGGGGCGAGTGGGTAGACGACCCGAAGGCGTCGGACGGCCGTGCGATCCGGATGCCGGGCTGGCATTTTGAGTGGGCGGCTTCCTGTCCGTTCCCGCCGGGACTGGACCTGAAAAACGGCAAAAAATGGCGCGTTTACGGTGCCGTGCGCTGCGAAGCGTCCACCGAGGAAGGCTCGGCCATGACCTGCGGCATCTACGACTGGAAGGAGAAAAAGAGCGTTTCCCATCGGAATTTAAGCGTAAAGGCGATCCAGGGGGAAACTTACCGGCTGGTCGATCTCGGAGCACACGCGCTGACCGACACGATGTACATCTGGTTTGCGCCGCCGAAACGTGAGGGGGAAGTCCAGAATGTCTACGTGGACCGTTTCTTCCTCGTGGAAGAATGAGCTGAAATCGTCGGAATTTGCCGGAATTTACTGAAAATGCCGGAAATTTCCGAATTTTACCCGATCGGACGGCGTGCCGCGGTGCGTCGTCCTTCCCTTTTTTCAGAATCGAAAGCGTTTTTCAGAAAAGAATCAGGAGAAAACATGAAGATCCAGTTTTTAGGCCACAATGCGTGGTCCGTAACGGCAAGCGGATACAAGATCCTCATCGACCCGTTCCTTTCGCAGAATCCCGCGGCCTCGTGCGGCCCGGAGGACGTGGAAGCCGATTTCATTCTCGTTTCCCACGGGCACGGCGACCATTTCGGCGATACGCTGGAAATCGCGAAACGGACTGGTGCGGCCGTTCTGGCGATCGCGGAGATCGCGGGGTACGTAAATCAGCACGGAGTCTCAAACACTCTGGCGATGAACCTCGGCGGCAGTGCAGAACTCCCCTGCGGGCGTGTGCAGATGGTCCCGGCACTCCATTCCTCGACGCTTCCGGACGGCACACCGGGAGGGAATCCTGCCGGTTTTCTTCTGACGCTCAAAGAGGGAAAGACGCTCTATTTCGCGTGCGATACGGCACTGTTCGGCGATATGGCGATCCTGGGAAAACGCGGGATCGATTTCGCGATGCTCCCGATCGGCGACCTCTTCACCATGGGACCGGACGACGCGCTGGAAGCGGTGAAGCTCCTGAAACCCCGATGTGCGATCCCCTGCCATTTCAGCACCTGGCCGCCGATCGCGCAGGATCCTGAGGCGTGGAAACTCCGCGTCGAATCGGAGACCGACACCGCCGTCCGGATCCTCACCCCCGGCGAAATGTTCGAAACAGACTGAAATTTCCGTTCCTGAAAAAGAAACTCGAAAAACACCAAAAGACGCGGATCCTGCGGAATTGGACGACGAAAAGTACGCCGCGGGCATTGAGCGTGTACTTTCGCGGTTTTGGCGGAATTCGCGTCGAAATATTTCGTTTTGTTTCTATTGGGCAGTACCTCTTGAATTTTCCTGAAAATGCGTTAAAATGAAAGAAATTTCATCCATTCGGTCCTTTTTTGAGCGAAATTCCCAATGAAAAACGAATCCATGAACGACCTGTCTCAAAGTACGCTCGATACGCTGCTTCCGGAGGACGTGAACTACGATCCGGGGCAATTTGAAACCCTGAAGCCGGGATACCTTTTCGGCGAGTTTCAGAACTACCGGCTCGAGAAGAAGATCGGCGAGGGCGGAATGGGGCAGACGTGGCTCGCGATGAAAGTTTCCGGAGGCGAGGACGTCCAGCAGGTCGTCTGCAAGATACTCTCGGACCGGATCCGCGAAAATGCCGGCGCGATGAGTGAGGTCCAGCGCGTTTTTGACCTCACGAAAAAAGCGTTTCATCAAAACATCTGCCCGCTTCTGGGGATCGAGACGGACCGTGTGTTCGGAAAGTTCCTCATTATGGCGTACATCGAGAACGGCACGCTGGCGGACTGGTTCGAAAAACAGGAAGGGCACGAAAACGGCCTGAAACTGGAGTCGGTCCTTCCGATCCTCTCGCCGATCGCCGGGGCACTCGATTTTATCCATGAACTCGGCATCCTCCACCGCGACGTGAAGCCGCAGAACATCATGTTTCAGAAGATCGGACGGCGCGACGTTCCCTGCCTGATCGATTTCGGCATCGCGGCCCGGATCCGCCCGGAAAACGCGACGCAGGCGACGGTGAGCCTCAGCCGTACGGCCGACACGATGGCGAATTCCTCCTCCGGAACGCCGGTCTACATGGCGCCCGAGCAGATGCAGACGCACCGGCAGAACGGTCGGGCCGACCAGTACGCGCTGGCGATGGTCCTCTACGAGCTGACGCACGGAAAATTGCCATTCCGAAACGGAAATCTCATGGAGATCGCGTTCGCTAAAATGCAGCTTCGCGCAACCTCTCCGCACCTCACCGACGCCGCCAATGCCGCACTGGACCGCGCACTCTCCATCTTTCCCGACGCGCGATTCTCCACCTGCACGGAATTCCTCGAAACGCTGGAAAAAGCGCAGAATGCCGGCATTTCCGTATCGAAGCCGGACGTTTTGGTCAAAGGATCGGCCCCCAAACCGGAGCCTGTGCCCGCTCCGAAACCGGAACCGAACCCTGAGCGCAAACCCGGTGACCGGATGGTGAAGACCGTCGACGGCATCGAGTACGCTTTCCGATGGTGCCCGCCGGGAACGTTCATGATGGGGGACGGAAAGGATGCCCATGAAGTCACGCTGACGCACGGTTTCTGGATGCTCGAGACGCAGGTCACGCAAAAAATGTGGAAGAGCGTGATGCGCGGCAACCCGAGCCGTTTTCCGGGGGAACAGAACCCGGTGGAGTGCGTAAGCTGGGATGACTGCCAGGAATTCTGCCGTGTACTTTCGTCGAAAATCTCTGGAAAAGTGGATCTCCCCACGGAGGCGCAGTGGGAGTACGCCTGCCGAGCGGGCACGACGGGAGACTATGCGGGCGAACTGGGTAAAATGGCCTGGTATTATGATGCCAACAGCAGAAGTACGCATCCGGTGAGGCAGAAACAGCCGAATGCGTGGGGACTTTACGATATGCACGGGAATGTGTGGGAGTGGTGCGAGGATCGGTTCGGCCCCTACTCTCCGTCGCCAACGAGCGACCCGACAGGCCCTGATAGCGGCTCGAGCCGGGTCTACCGCGGCGGCAGCTGGGGCAACAACGCCGAGTACTGCCGCTCCGCGTACCGGTACTACTACGAGCCGGGCTCTCGGAACGGCTACCTGGGCTTCCGCATAGTTCTGGCAGATCCAGCTCCAGGAAATTAAGCGGAGCGCGCAGCGCACGCAGTCCGCGCCTATGGAGTGCGGCAATTCAGTCACGCAGTGACTTTTGCCGCTTTTTCATTCGGCGATACAGGCCGCAGGCCATTCGCCGGGTGTTTGTGCGGGTTTCAGGAAAAGCGGTCTTTAAAAGTCCCCGCATTCCCGAATCGCCCCGTCAGACCTTCTGTCTGCCGCCCCTCCTGGAAGGAGGGCCTTTCAAAGTATAGGATTCAGAAAAAATTTTAAGATCTAATCCAATCCAATCAAATCAAATCAGAAAAGGACCCAAATGGAAACGATGAAACTGAACGAACGCGTTCCGCTGAGCGAGCTGGACGCACGGTGTGAACGTCTGGTGAAGATGATGGACGAACGCTGCCCGGACTGGGAGACGATTTTGATCGTCGGTCGGGTGAATCAGCTTTACTTTGCCGGTTCGATGCAGGACGGTGTGCTCGTTTTTCAGAAGGACGGCGGGCGGAAATACTTCGTGCGGCGAAGTCTTGAGCGAGCGCAGGACGAGTCGCTTCTTCCTCCGGACGAGATCCTTCCGATGGGGAGCTACCGGCATGTGGCGTCGGGGATCGGCGAGAATGCCGGCGTGACGTACCTGGAGAAGGACTCCGTGACGGTCTCGATGCTCGAGATGATGCAGCGGAACCTGAAAATGACGGCCGTGAAGCCGATCGAGCCGGTCATTTCGCGCCTTCGGGCCGTGAAATCCGCGTGGGAACTGAAGTGGCTGGAGCTTTCCGGACGGCTGCATCATGAATTCCTGACGGAGTGCGTTCCGGGCTATCTTCGCGAGGGAATGACCGAGTGCGAGTTTGCAGGGGAAGTCTACCGCGGTGCGCTGGCACTCGGATACCAGGGGGTGAGCCGGTTCGCAATGTTTCAGTGCGACGTCGGCTACGGTCAGTACGCGTTCGGCGAGAGCGGGCTTTACCCGACGTGCTTCAATGGTCCCGGCGGTTCGAGCGGCATGTCGGCGGCCATTCCGTTCATTGGGTCCCGTGAGATCCGTCTGGAAGCCGGGCAGAGCGTCTTCGCGGACATGGGGTTCGGCGTGAACGGGTACCATACGGACAAAACGCAGGTCTACTTTTTCCGCGGAAGCCGACCGGAGGCGCAGATCCCGGACGAAGCACTCGCCGCACACGCGAAATGCCGAGAGATCCAGCTCGCCATTGCCGAGCGGATGCGCCCGGGCGAGATCCCGGACCGGATCTACGCGGAGGTCATGGAAGGGCTTTCGGACGATTTTCTCGTGAATTTTCAGGGATTCGGAGCGCGAAGTGTGAAGTTTCTCGGACACGGCATCGGCCTGCAGATCGACGAGTATCCCGTTTTCGCGCGGGGATTTACCGAGCCGCTTGAGGAAAATATGCTTCTGGCTGTCGAGCCGAAGAAGGGGATCGCGGGATTCGGGACCGTCGGCGTGGAGGATACGTTCCTCGTGACGCCATCCGGCGGACGGTGCCTGACCGGCGGACCGCGCGAGATCATGGAGATCTAGTTCAAAACTCCAACCGCATCCAAAGCATTCCAGAATTTTTGAACGGAGTAGAGACGATGAGAAGCACGCAACGTACATTCAGGAGGATCCTTTTGCTGATCCTGCTTCTTCCGCTGGGACTTTGGGGGTGGCTGACGGTCTCCGGGCTGTTTCCGGAACGGGTGACTCCTGAAACGCATCTGGTCGTCGGGCCGCTGAATCCAGACGGGTCGGTCAATTACGGGGAAGCTCTGGCGCAGTTTCTGGAAAAGGAAGCTCAAGACCCCGGCGAAAACGGATTTCGGATCCTCGCGCGGGCGTTT
>SUVI01000136.1 GCA_015062085.1 Planctomycetaceae bacterium | reverse complement strand
GGAGTCTGTGCGTCAGCCGGAGTCTGTGCGTCAGCCGGAGTCTGTGCATCAGCCGGAGTCTGTGCGTCAGCCGGAGTCTGTGCGTCAGCCGGAGTCTGTGTGTCAGCCGGAGTCTGTGCGTCAGCCGGAGCGTTGGCTGGATCTGCAGCATCTTCGGTTATGTTCACATTCTCATCCGTTTCCTGCTCTGTTTCGGAGTCCGTCATTTCCCACTGCGAACGTTCGATCAGTTCCGCTTTGGGAATGGGTGCGAGGGAGATCCGATGCTCTTTCCCGCCGCAGAGAACAAGAAGCTCCATGTTTTCGGTCTTTGCCTGGTTTACTAGGTCGATGAGGAGGAGCGGATGTGTGAGGAAGAAGGTTTTTTTGACCCTTTCTCCGTCTTCCTGCACGTCGATGGCCGCTTCCAGAAGAACATCACCGCGATGGATCCCGGCACGGCAGGCTGGTGAATTGGGTACGACGTATTCGACCCAGAGTCCTTCACTTGATTCCAGACCATAGTGTGTTCGGAGCGTTTCCGGCAAAGGTGTCGTGAAGGCTCCGAGACAGAAATCCGGAAGGAGTTTGGCCGCAATTTCTTCCCACTGAAGCGGAGCCGTTGGGGAAATGTCTTTGCCCCAGAAACAGGAGTGCGGGCAAAGGCACTGAAGGACAACGACGGGACGTCCATCGATCTCCGTGATCATCAGCCCCTCTTCAAGCATCGGTGCGAGTACCCGGTCGGCAAGTTTGCCGTGATTACGGATGAGGCAGTAGTTCACGTGAGCCATGAAATTTTGCATGTGCTCGCGCATCAGCTCGGCATCTTTTTCGTCGGCCCGTACTGCATCCGAGGCCGTTTCTGTTCGGGGACTGCCGGTTTCGAGGAACTGAAAGATCGACACTACATTTTCGCGGCAAGTTCCGGAAACTGCTGCTGGGCTTTGCGCTTCAGCGTCGGAGTCTTCATCCGCGTCAGAGTCTTCATCCGCGTCGGAGTCTTCATCCGCGTCAGAGTCTTCATCCGCGTCAGAGTCTTCATCCGCTTCAGAGTCTTCATCCGCGTCAGAGTCTTCATCCGCGTCGGAGTCTTCATCCGCGTCAGAGTCTTCATCCGCGTCGGAGTCTTCATCCGCGTCAGAGTCTTCATCCGCGTCAGAGTCTTCATCCGCGTCAGAGTCTTCATCCGCGTCGGAGTCTTCATCCGCGTCGGAGTCTTCATCCGCGTCGGAGTCTTCACCCGCGTCGGAGTCTTCTTCCGCGTCAGAGTCTTCATCCGCGTCAGAGTCTTCATCCGCGTCAGAGTCTTTTTCGGTTTCGTTGGCATTTGCCGGAGGAGTTTTAATTACAGTGTCAGACATTCCATGCGAATCTGAAGTTTCAGCTCCTTCAGCGGGCTCTTCGCCTTCCGATTTTCCATCGTTCTCTTTTGTTGTTTTTTCGCCGTCATCCGGGTCGTCTTCAAGCGAAAAAGTTTTCTCGATCTTTTCTTTTGCTTTCATCGCGGCATCCTTGAGTTTCTGTTCCGCATCCAGAACAGCATCTTTCGTTTTCTGGATGAGCGATTCCTCTTCATGAGCCGCGGAAGCTGGTTTTTCGGCAGCATTTAATGAATTCTCGGCGGAATTTTCAGCGGCTTCAGCCCACGTCAGCGGAGTCAGGCAGGCCGCGGTACAGGCCAGCGAGAAAATGGAGATTCCCTGCTTTTTCATATTGACCTCATTTCGGTTTAGTTTTTCCATGAAACGAAACCCATACGAACCGGGTTTCAGCTCGATTTTATTGTAGGGGGTGAGAAAAGGGATCTGAGAATGTGTTTTTTCTTAAGATGCAGGATGATCGGTCTGAAAATCTAGGAAAAATCAGAAAAAGAACGGCATTTCTCTTGACACTGGGAAGGAATTTGAGTATACTCAAAGTGTTCCGATCCGTGTACAGCAAAAATTTCGATCGTCACACAGATCACGAGATGAGAGATTCGGGGGGAGTCTCAGAAACCTCTTGAATTTAAAAGGAGCGTAAAATGCGTCCGACAGATTACGAAATATTTCGCAAGATCCTTCTTGCTCTTAGAGCCAGGCTGGTCGGCGATGTCAACCATATGACGGGGATCGCACTGAATCCGACCGGTGCGGAACTTTCTTCCATGCCGGACCATCCGGCCGACGCCAGTTCGGAATCTTTTGACCGGGATTTTACTCTGCAGCTGGTCCAGTCCGGTCAGGAAACGCTTCAGAGTATTGACGAGGCGCTTCAGCGTCTGGAAGATGGTACTTACGGCACCTGTGAAGTTTGCGGCGGCCGGATCCCTAAAATGAGGCTGAAAGTCATTCCGTATGCTTCGATGTGCGTGAAATGTGCTGAAAAAAGTGAGTCTTTCTGAATTTTCCGCAGCCGCAGAGTGAGTTATGAAGGCGGTTGCAGGAAGATCCTAAATGGCTCGGGCGTGTTTTGGTTTTGCGGGACGGTTCACACAGAAAGTGTCGTATGCAGATGCTGTGAACGTTCCTTTCCTTAATTGGCATTCAAGGTTTTTGGATCCTAATGAAACAGAATTCTATCCTGCTTCGGCGTGTATTTTTATTTTTTTTGATCGCAGGGCCCGCACTTTGGCTGGATCTGGCGACGAAATCTTGGTCATTTCGTTTTCTTGGAATGCCTGGAGAAAAACCGGAGTATTGGCTCATTCAGGATGTTTTTGGGATCCAGACCAGCCTGAATGAGGGAGCGCTTTTTGGAATGGGGCAGGGGTTCGTGTCCCTCTTTGCTGTTAGTTCTTTTATTGCGCTTTCGTTTATCATCTGGATCCTTTTCCGGAGCGGGTTGGCGAAAAGCCGGTTTTGGGTCATCGTCCTTGGATTTGCAGCGGCTGGCGTTCTTGGAAATCTTTATGATCGGCTCGGAATGCATCATTTGGTGTGGGGGGAATTTTATCCGCCGCACCTTCCTGGAGAGCCAGTCTACGCAGTTCGGGATTGGATCCTGGTGATGCTTGGATCCTACCATTGGCCGAATTTTAATCTGGCGGATACGTATCTCGTTGCGGCTTCGATTTTAGGGATGACTGCCTTTATGCTGATGCCGGAGGAGGGGAAGAGTGTGAAAAATGTAAGAAATGTGCATGAAGATGAGGCCGGGACGCTGGAGGCAAATTCAAAGGACTGACTGTGAGCGAAAGTGAAACGGATGCTTTTCAAAAGAGGGCGGATCTCCTGCGGGAAGTTCGTCTTTTTTTGTGTCCGGATCGGAGCCCGCAGTACATTTTCGGGAGAGGTCGGGGGACTTTTCGAAATTTAAAGTTTTTCATTTTTTTTTCCGAAAAAACAGGATGTCACTCTGTCCAGACGAAAGAGAGGGCTGCCTTCAGAAAAATCCGCGTTCGAAAGATGTGCGGGCACTGTTTGAGTACAGGAGCGGAAGGGGAACTTGATTTTTTTCAAAAATTTTCAGAAAGGTACTTGCCTTTATGAAAAATGTATGGTAAAATATATTTGGAAAGGTTTGTGCTTTGCGTAAAATGCGCAAACTAAAGTGACGTTAGGGATAGAATTTCGTTAAATGAGAGCAAATATGGAAGAGTATGGCAAAGAGACGTTTTCCCAGTACTGCGGCTGGCAGTATCTTCCGGGACTTTTTGCCGTGCTTTTTTTCATTTCCGGGGTCGTAGTATTGTGTGCCGGCGGGGTTTTGTTTGCGGAAAGTGACCCTGTTTTGGCGGCAGCATCGCCGGCGAAAGGGGGGAATGCCGCGGATCTGGCAAGTGAAGCGGGGCCTCGTTCAGCGCATGATACTTTTTCAGAAGAAGCGCTCTCAAAATTTCAACCGGGTTCTAAAGTTTTGAATGGGCTTGGCATCGAGCTGCCGGCCGAATTTCATCCGTGGGGGAATTTTGAGTTGGGCGCGTGGAATTTTTCACGTATTTTGATCGAAAGCCGGCGAAGGATCCATGGATCATCGAAGACGGTACTCGAAGTGAATTCGAGTTTGCACGAGAAACGTACTGATTTCTTTTCTTCCCTGACGGAATCCTATCTTTTGCTTGCCGGAAAAAGTATCCAGAAGAGACCAAAGACGGTGAGTTCTGATTTTCTTGGACTTTCTCCATTTGAGGTCCACCGTGCGGAGGAGTTGGCTCCGGCTGCTCTGGAAGTTGAGGGGCAGTCGATCTTGTGCCGTGTCGTGAAGGTGTATTCTGAAGGTTCCGAGTTTCGGCGTGAAACTCTTTTTTGGATCAATGAAACGACTTTGCCGTATCTTTTCCGTAAAGAACGTACGACTTGGCGCGGGAGAGCTGCTCAGCCGTGCGAAACGGTGAAGCAGTGGGTCACGCTTCGAAATGTACAGTTTTCTTTTCTTGGAAAGGTACTTAACGGCTATCAATATTCAATTCGCGGGGAGTATCCGACGTATATTTCGACCTCGGAGGTCGTGGCGTCTTTTTCAGTGCCGGGTCGGATCGTGACGCAGGTCACGCACGAAACGGATCTGAACGGTCGGCCTCTTCAGGATATTTCGCGTGAATTGCTGGATTTTGGAACGACTTCCAGGGTGTGCTCGCACGATATTTCTAAAAGTTCTGTACGCACAGGCAGGCTGATCATCATGCCGGAACAGAAGGGGGAAGCCGGGCAAACGCAGGATCCGGCGGAGCTGTCGGGTTCGGAAGACAGAAAAGGCGCTTCTACGGCATTGTCAGCATCTGTTTCTGATGGTTTGGGGCAAGAGGCGGAGAATGGAGCGAAGGCGGAGGATGCGGACCTTCGGAAGGCTGTTGCGCCTGCGGAGTCTTTACCTGCGAAACGCCGACTTTTGGTGGTGGACTTTTCTGCCGAGACGGATATTGGGCAGGGAACGAAGTCCGGTGGGGGGCAAGAATGCGCGAATGGCCTGCCTGGATCTCCTGCCGGAGAGTTCATTCCGGGATTTTTGCCGGAGGTCTCTTTGGGACATCTGGACTCTTTGGATCTCATGAACGGTATACGGAATTTGGAGTGTGCGGATCCTAATGAGGCTGAGGCTGGAAACGGCTTGGCACTTCCGATTTTTACTTCGGACAGTACTTTTCTGAAGAAATTTCGGGCGCGGTGGCAGTTTGGGAAGGAATTGCAGGGGCTGGAGGGGCCGGTGGAGTTGAAATCGATTTTTCCGCATCTTCAGTTTGAGTGTTGGCAGGAAAGATCCTCGGAAGTGCCGGGGGAAAGTCCCAAACGTATTCGGACCCTCTCGCCGATCTATGACAAAAATTTGCGGGATAGAGGCAGGGAGACTGGCGAAATGCAGGAGGAAGATGAGTCCGCGGAAAGTGAGATGACGGAAGGCGTTCCATCGCGCCACGGAAGTTCTCGTGAGATTCCCGAATGGAAGCCTTTAGTGCGGGAGTTTCGGCCGCGGATCATTTCTACGCAGGCTTTACGGGAAGAAGCACGTCCGGAACCTCAGGAGGCTGGAAAGCCGCAGAAAAAGAAGGCGTCTTCGGTTTCATATCGGCCACTTTTTCCAATCCTGCAGAGGATACTGTTTGACTGAGTATTGAGATCTTTTCTGAAGAGCGTTCTATTAATGGGTACAAGATAGGCGAACTGCGAGAGATTTGAGGCTTTGTGCGGCTGTTTTTTCTAAAATTTGTAGGAATTGGAAACTTTTCAATTTGACAGAATGAGACATTGACGTAAAATGGTGTCAGGATTTTTTGGGTATCTGTATCCTGTGGGCTTGAAAATGGAGTGCGCAGGATGTTTTGACGGTTTCGAAGATAGGAAAGAACGTTCTTCCATTAGGCAGGAGAGAAGAAATGATTTTCAGGACGTTAGTTCATGCGTTTTTGGCGGGGATCGCACTCGGAATTGCCGGGACGGTCAATCTTTCTGTCGGCGGAGGGATCCCTGGTGCGTTTCTCTTCGGATTCGGTCTTTTTTTGATCCTCTGTTTTTCGTTTAAGCTCTACACTGGGGCGATCGGTTATTTGGTGCAGAAATCACACGGTGAGTTCGTGCCGTATTTGGGAACACTTCTGGCGATCTGGGTCGGAAATTTTGCCGGGACAGCGGCTGTCGGGCTTCTCGTGCGTCAGACTCGTATTGCGGAGAAGATCGTTCCGGCTGCACAAGAGCTTTGTTTGGTCAAGCTGGCCGATCAGCCGGCGAGTATTTTGATTTTGGCATTTTTTTGCGGAATTTTGATGTTTTCGGCCGTAGATTGTTTTCGCCGGGACGAATTTCCGCCGATCTATCGTATGGGAATGGTTTTTCTGTGCGTCATGATTTTTATTTTGTCCAGTTTTGAACACTGTATCGCGAATATGTATTATTTCAGTGTTTCGGGAAGGCTGTTTGCTCCGGAAGAAACCGTGCGTGTGCTTGGTTCGATCCTGCTCATGACGCTCGGAAATTCTCTGGGCGGCTGGTTTTTCCCGCTGGCGTGGAAGATCGCACCGGCCCGTTGAGACGTTTTTTTCGGTTTGGCTGTCCGGAATGGACCCGAGTTGGAAAACTGTGCCGGAGCGGGGGGAGTGAAACGGACTGTTGTTCGGAATTTTGTTCGGACTGTTGTTTGGACTGTTGTTTGAATTGAGATCGACCTGGATTTTTTATTGGCATGATCATGCAAAAGACACTTGATGTAAAAATTGCGCGGATCCTTGCGGACCGAAGCTGCAGTGACTTCATTTTGGCGGATGCGAAAGATGCGGACATGGCGTACGGTCTGGCAGCGCCTGGGATGAGTCCGGAAGCGCATGGAAAAGAGGCAAAGTTTCGTACTTTAGATCAGTATCGTGCCCAGATCCGTGAAGTGATCGCGCAGGGACTGGTCGACATCGTGCTGATGAGTGCCAGTACCAGTGAGATCCTCACGCTGAAAGAACGGCTTTTTGAGGACTCTCCCATCACGCCGGCGATCCGTGCGAATGATGCGACGGACATTTGGCTTGCGGGCGCAGAGGGGGTCTATACTTCGCAGCCGTCTCATCCATTTCGCTCTGCGTCGCTGGACTATGCCATGTGCGGGAAGGGGACCTGCCGGCCGGAAGAGCGAAAGCTGGGTGCCGACTTGGGACTCTATTCCGTCACGTTCAACAATGATTTGGAACGCGATATGGAAACGCTTCTTGCGTACAAACAGTTCCGCACGGAAGCCGCTTCGAAAGGGTTCCGCTACTTCCTGGAAGTGTTCGCGCCGAATGCTCCGGCTGCCGCGATCGCTGACGTTCCGAAATTCGTGAATGACCACATCGTACGCACTTTAGCGGGCGTTGCAGGAGCGGAACGGCCCGTTTTTCTCAAGATCCCCTACTTTGGTCCGAAGGCGATGGAAGATCTCGCCAATTTCGATTCCTCCCTCGTCGTTGGCATTCTCGGCGGGTCGGCAGGCACGACGTTTGACGCATTTCAGATGCTCTGGGAGGCTAAAAAATACGGTGCGCGTGTCGCACTTTACGGACGAAAGATCAACTCGGCAGAGCATCAGCTGACGTTCATTCACATTTTGCGTCAGATCGCGGACGGATACCTCATGCCGGTGGACGGTGTGAAACTTTACCATGCAGAACTGAAAAAACTCGGTATCGTGCCGCGTCGGCTTCTGGAAGACGATCTTCGGTCCATGGCGCAGGTGCTGAGTTACGAGTCGGCGATCCACGCCTCGGCAGCTGTACCGTCGGCAGCCGGAAAAATGATGGAGAGTTCGACCGCAAAACCGAATGGTGTCGCTTCCGGTACCTCGCGTCCTCGTGGAAATGCGGTCCCCGAACAGATCGAAGACGCTGTTTCGATGACTTCCCAGGAAAAAGTGAAGCGAAATCTGGAGCGTCTGAACCGCATCTTTGGTTGATTTGGAAAATAGATAGAAAAGGAAAGTCAAAAATGGAAAAGAAAATGACTCGGCGCGGTGTGATGGCCGGCGGTTTGGGATTGACGCTTGCTGGGCTGCTGAACGAAACGGCATTTGCCCGTGATACTGCAGCAGCTGAAAACGAAAAATGCTGGGCGTACGTGAAACTTGATCCGCAGAAAGTTGCGCAGAGCGTCTACGAGACCTTTGGTGCGCATGGCTGTATGTACGGTGCGGTGAAGGGAGCGCTCAAAGTTTACGCAGAGCAGGCGGACGGTCCGGATGCCCAGGCTGCGAAGGCGTTTCCCTGCCAGGTCCTCCGATACGGAAGGGCTGGGGTCGCGCATTTGAAGGAGATCTGCGGTGCAGTCAGCGGCGGCGTGATGTTCATGAGTTTTTTTGTTGAGGATTACGCCGATATTCGCGTCATGGCGGCGGAACTCGCGAAATTTTCCGCTGAAGCGGAACTCCCCACATTCATTCCGGAAGTGGATGAGCATCCAGATTTCCTCCGTGTCGTTTCCAACGGCATCACGTGCCGGGAAATGGGAGGTGCGTGGGTGAAAGCTGCGAGTGAGGAGCAGATGAAGATCGTTCTGGAACGCTGTCGGCGTCACGCTGCTTCGATCATGGCAAAGGCGGTCGAGCTCCTTAACGCGCATTATGCGTAGAGCGCCAACATAAAAAGGGGGCCGAGCCCCCTTAGCCTTTGGGCTATGGATCCCGGTAGCTGCCGGGATTTTTTAGTGAACGGCAGACCCTTCTTTCGGTTCGGTCGCAAGCATTTCCCTGTTGTCCGGATCGACTGCATTTTCCCGGCCTGGCGTGTTCGGATGGATCGGAGAAAGGGTGGGGGCTGTGTCTTGATAGCGAAGCGCAGCTACCCGATTATGCACTTCCGGCTGGTAAGGATTCAGTGCGAGTGCGTGTTCGTAGGCTGCGATCGCATTTTCGGTGTCTCCCATGCGTTCACGGACGTGGCCGAGTGCCGTGTAAGCCCGAAGATTCTGGTTATCGATCGCGACGGCATCATTCAGACAGTCACGTGCTTTGCCGAGCTGTTTGTGTTCATCATAAAGGCGTGCAAGCTCGATCCGCGGTTCTGCAGAATTCGGCACGCGGGCGACCCATTCCTCAACAAGACGAAACGCGTAGTCATTCTGCCCAATGTCACAGTAAAGCGTTGCGAGAGAACGATTGCATTCCACGTGATTCGGGGACCGCTGCAGGCAGAGTTCATAGCAGTATTTTGCCATTTGAAAATCCTGCTCGTGACCGGTTTCGATCGCGCGTTTATGATAAACGACTCCGCTGTTGTAGTAGGAGTCCGGACTGGTCGGGTCCGCGTTTTTCGCCTTCTCGAAACAGTTGAGCGCCTCTTCGGTCCGATGCTGTGCAAGCAGCCGAACTCCTTCCGCATTGTAATTATTCGCAGTGAAGGTGCTGCATCCGGAGAGGCACACGATATTGAAAAGTGCAAGAAATGCCGCGGCGGCCAGGACACGAGCCCGCTGGCGATCAAAATGACGTGCGAAACACGATTGCAGTATACGTTTCATATTCTAAATGGCCCTTTGAAAATGTTCTGCACAAACAGTCAATAAAAGATAACAGAAAATGAAGATCCGCGCAAGAGCAAATCGCGGAAAAACAGGCAACGGGCGAAAAAGATACAAAAAAATCGCAGTCCCTGAATGCGAAAAAGCATTTTCAGGAACTGCGAGTCCGTCGAAAGAACGATCTATTCTTCAGGATCCTCTGATGCTGTTGCAAGTTCCGGGATCTCGAGCTTGTCGAGCCCCATAAGGGCTAACTGAAGGATCGATATGCCTTTGCGTTTTTCGGCATTACTCAAATCTCTGCCTTTATTGAGGCCGGTTTTAACTCCAGCTTCAAGGCAGATCTCGATTCCTTGTTCTACCTTTGCCTGGACGTCTGCGGGGAGACTTTTATCTTCACGCATTTTTGTCAGTTTTTGAAATTTTTCAGTCATCGACATCAACAATTTGGAGAATTTCGTTATTTCTTCTGTCGTGAGGGGGGTGTTGTCCGCCATCATGTCAAGAGGTGTGGTGGAAACGTCATCTGTACTCGTTGGGGTTGGCATGTTTTGTTCAATGGATTCATCCACTTCTTCGTGATCTGGAGTTATTATAGAATTGAAAATGTTGCCTAGTTGATTTCCAAGTTCTTCTTCTCTCTGATGTGAAGCTAGCTGGAGCTTCATATATTCTTCACTTGTCAGTGTTTTGGAAACATTTTTCCCCAATGAGATCTGAAGATTTTCAAGATTTTGACAGCACTTTTTCCGGGTTTCTTCGGACGTCATGGTCAAAAGATCCAAATGTGCATAATAATAGCTGTCCAGCACTGTATTTAGGTACTCATAATTAATACGCCCCAAATTTTTAATACTGGGGGGAATATTCTCGGTATAAAGAAGATATTGAATTACCATATCCATCGTTATTAGATAGGAATCGTATCCTTCACAAATACGCGGATGACGAGTTGTGTAAAATACTTCAAACTCTTCCATTAAAACTCCATTTTCTTGCAGTATTTTCAGATCTGCCTCCTTAGGCAGCGGGAGCACATCTTTTTTTTCATGTTCTTTTTCGAATTGCCAGACTTGAACGTGCTGTTCAAGGCATTTAATAAATTTGTTGATATGGTATTTTCGTTTGTTGGGAGCTTTTTGAATATTTTCGAACATAATTTCCCATTCATCTGCCAACTCCTTACTTGCGGCAAGAAACCGCGTTTCGTAAAAAAAGAATTGTGCTTCCATTTCCATGCAAAGGCCGGTTTCTATGGCAACGTATTTCTGGTGCTTTTCCACCCGCTCCTGATATTTGCCAACGGCAAACACCATCGTTAGTGCGATGAGGCATAGTGCGATGGTCCAGAGCAGGAAGCGGGGTTTGCGGGCAAGGGCAGAGACGAATTCCGTGTTCGTCGCATAGCGCTTGGATGGGGTGGGGGAGAGGGCTTTCGCAAGGACTTTGCGCTCCCGCCGAGGAACGCCCGAAAGGTTCAGCGAGCAAAGCGTCTCCCGAAGCTGGTGATAGTAGTCTGAATCGACTGTTC
>SUVI01000135.1 GCA_015062085.1 Planctomycetaceae bacterium | reverse complement strand
AACGATCCAGGTTTCCTGCGGAAATTTCCTCTTTTCGGACGCCTGCTCTCCAGCATCCAGGTCAGCTGGGGATCAGGCGTTTTTCTGTTTCACGAAACAGAAGCTCCAAGATCCCGCTCTCGGCGGTGCTTATCTTTCGTATTCGGAACGTACGCTGGTGAGATTTCGGATCGGGATCGGAGCGGGACTCAGGCGGCGTACCAATTCCTGCGCAAGCTGTTTGTGATGCCAGGTAGAAAGGGAGCCGAAGAGGCACAGGCCGCCGTCCGAGGATTCGATCTTCAAACGGCGAAGCTCCGAGATCGGACTGCTGCTCAAAAGGCTGCGCGCTTTGCTTTCAAGCTCTTCCAGTATCGGGCTGATGGTCGATTTCGTCATTTCAAATTCTCCTTGAAATTAAAGGGGGTACCTTGCGGATCTGGTGACCCGCGCTAAAAGTCCGCTCGAGGTTTCGCAGGAAACGAACTCTTTTTTATTTTACCGAGCCTGCCCAATCGGACCGAAAAAATCGACAGAATCGGAAAATTTATCGGATTTTAATGGAAAATTTCCTCCATTTTAACCGGTGGGGGATAGGCGAAAAGAAAATTTCTGGTATACTGAATGGCGGGAAAGCGGTTTTTGTTTCCGTTTCCGACTATTGATTTTTCCTGTTTGAGAGTTTTCCAGAAATTCCATGAACGCCCGTCAAAATGCGATCGAATTCGTTGGGACCCAGACCTCGCCGAATGGTCGGGGTGATTTCCGCAACACGTCTCTGACCGAGCTTTACGCCTCGCACGTATTTACCGAATCGGTCCAGAAAGCACGTCTGCCTGCCGAGGTTTTTGAATCTCTCCAGCAGACCGTAAAACGCGGCGGCGGGCTGGATCCGTCGATCGCTCCGGCGGTCGCTGCCGCGATGCGCGATTGGGCAATGGAACGCGGAGCGACGCACTACTCCCACTGGTTCCAGCCAATGACGGGGGAAACGGCAGAAAAGCACGATAGTTTCCTCACGCCAGCCGGCGATCTGAAAGCCATCGCGAAATTCAGCGGCAATGAACTCGTCCGCGGGGAATCCGACGCGTCCAGTTTCCCGTCCGGCGGGCTTCGTGCGACGTTTGAGGCTCGCGGATATACGGCCTGGGATCCGTCGAGTCCCGCATTCATCCTCGAAAATCCGAACGGCGCGACGCTCGTCATCCCCACGATGTTCGTGAGCTGGACGGGTGATTCTCTTGACCAGAAAACGCCGATGCTTCGTTCGCTGGACGTTCTGAACCGGCAGGCTCTCCGTGTTCTGAGACTTTTCGGCAATGAGACCGCCTCCCGTGTGGAATGTACGCTGGGTGTCGAGCAGGAATACTTTCTCATAGACCGCCAGATCGCGCTTCAGCGCCCGGACCTGCTCGTCTGCGGACGTACGCTTTTTGGAGCGCGTCCTCCCAAAGGTCAGGAGCTGGACGACAATTACTTCGGCGCGATCCCGGAACGAGTTCTTGCGTTCATGACCGAAGTCGAATTTGAGCTGATGCGCCTCGGCGTCCCGATCAAAACGCGCCACAATGAAGCAGCTCCTGGACAGTTTGAGCTTGCGCCGACATTCGAGACGACGAATCTCGCGCTCGATCACCAGATGCTCGTCATGCAGTTCCTTCGTCAGGTCGCGCGGCGTCATGGATTCCTCTGTCTCCTGCACGAAAAGCCGTTTGCCGGCGTCAATGGTTCCGGAAAGCACAATAACTGGTCCATCGGGACGGATACGGGAGAGAATCTGCTCGATCCGGGCGACACTCCGGAAAGCAACCTCCAGTTCCTCGTCTTCTGCTCTGCGGTCTGCCGGGCGGTTTACCGATACTCGAAGCTCCTGCGTCTCTCGGCCGCGTCGCCGCAGAACGACTTTCGGCTTGGTGCCGCGGAAGCTCCGCCGGCCATCATGAGCGTCTACCTCGGAAAAGACCTCACGGACATTCTGGACTTCATCGCCGACGGAAGCGGTTCGGGAGCCTATCCGCATGAAGACGACGCAGAACGCGCGATCCCGATGCCGATCCTCCGCCGTTTCACCCGTCATGCCGGAGACCGGAACCGTACGAGTCCTTTCGCATTCACTGGAAACAAATTCGAGTTTCGTGCCGTCGGTTCAAGCCAGAATTCTGCCGCAGCAGTCACCATCATCAACACGATCGCGGCAGAAAGTCTCGATTTCGCGGCGACTCGGATCGAAGAGGGACTGGCACAGGGAAAAGAATTCAAGAGCGTCGTTCGGGAACTGCTGCGCGAGATGATCTGCGAGTATCGGCCCGTCCTGTTCAACGGCGACAATTACTCGATGGAGTGGGTCGAGGAAGCGGCGGAACGCGGCCTGCCGAATCTGAAAGACACGGTCGATTGCCTTCCGGTCTACACGGAGGAGGATTCCATCGCGCTCTTTGGGAAATACGGCGTCATGAACGAAACGGAGCTGCACAGCCGGCAGGAGATCATGGCGGAAAATTACTGCACGATCCGAAATATCGAGGCCTCCGCGATGCTCCGTATCGCGCAGACGATGATCTTCCCCGCGGTTTTGCGCTACAAGGCAAACATTTTGCCGGCACTCACTTCCATCACGCAGAAAAAAGTCCTCTCCGAGCTGGACGTCAAGATCGATCTGCTCATCCAGGGGATCGACGAGCTGAAAAAACAGCTTGCGGGAGTAAAAGCGCAGAAAAACGTCATGGAGCGCGCGCAATATTATCGCGACACCGTCCTAAAGGGAATGTACGCGCTGCGCGTCATCGTCGATAATCTGGAGATGATAACCGACGACGAACTATGGCCGCTGCCGAAATATATGGAGCTGCTTTTCATTCGCTAACCAAGAATGATATTTTTTCACATTTTCGAGAGTCTCCCCCTTGCGGTAATTTCCAAATGTGGTAGAATGAATGGGTCGATGGAAAGGTTTTCCTGCCCAAAGACTCTATTTTGAAAATCAAAAAAACAAACCAAACAAAAATGATTTCGTTCTGAAGTGCCGGGGCATTCCGGGCAGTGAAGACGGAAGAGACCGAAAATTTGCCGCCGCGCAAAAGAGGAAGACGCGCTGGGTACGGAGATCTGCGTACCTGGGGAGTCATCTGTCGTGGTCCAGGATCGAAAATCAGGATCCCCGTTTCTTCACCGGAACGGGGATTTTTTTGTGGATGGAAAGCCGGAGAAGACCTGGAGACGAAATGGGAAAGCGCATCGCGATTATTGGGATCATCGTGGAGGAGAGCCGTTCGGCCGAGAAGATCAACGCGCTTCTGTCGGACTATTCCGAGTACATCATCGGTCGAATGGGGATCCCGTATCGTCCGCATGGTCTGAGCGTCATCAGCGTGATGCTCGACGCGCCGCCGGACGTCATCAGTTCACTTTCGGGCAAGCTCGGGATGCTTCCCGGCGTGAGTGCCAAATCGGTCTGCTCGAAAAAGGAAACGGACAGCTGACCACAAGGAAACTGAACAGAAAACGAAATTTAACGCGGAGTTAAAAATAGCGGAGTTCAAAAAGTAAAGGAGAGAAAAAATGTACGATCTGAGATCCTGTGTCGCGACAGAGTTCATTCATGATGGAGAGATCCGAGAAACTTTGGCGTTCGCGGACGAACACCGCAATGACCGGGGGATGATTTCGGCGATCCTCGACAAAGCGCGCACCTGCGCAGGTCTGACGCACCGTGAGGCGATCCTGCTGTTGGACTGCACAGATCCGGAACTGAATGAGCGGATCTACGCGGAGGCAATGGAGATCAAGGAACGCTTCTACGGCAACCGCATCGTGATGTTCGCACCGCTTTACCTCTCGAACTACTGCGTCAACGGCTGCACGTACTGCCCCTACCACATGAAGAACACGCATATCGCGCGCAAGAAACTCACGCAGGAAGAGATCCGTGCCGAGGTCATCGCGCTGCAGGACATGGGACACAAACGACTCGCGCTCGAGACGGGAGAGCATCCGACGATGTGTCCACTGGATTACGTGCTGGAATCGATCGACACGATCTACTCCATCCACCACAAAAATGGAGCGATCCGCCGAGTCAACGTAAACATTGCGGCAACCACAGTCGAAAACTACACGCGGCTGAAAAACGCGGGGATCGGAACGTACATTCTGTTTCAGGAAACGTACAATAAGAAGATCTACGAGGAAAAGCACCCGACCGGTCCGAAATCGAACTACGCCTACCACACGGAGGCGATGGACCGGGCAATGGAAGGCGGGATCGACGACGTCGGCTGCGGTGTGCTCTTCGGCCTGGCTCCGTATCGGTACGATTTCGTGGGACTCCTGATGCACGCGGAGCACCTGGAAGCCGCGAAGGGCGTGGGTCCCCACACGATCAGCGTGCCGCGTATCCGCCGGGCGGACGACATTGACCCGCTCATGTTTTCCGAGGCGATCGACGACGACACGTTCGCGAAGATCGTGGCGGTCCTGCGTCTGGCGGTGCCGTACACGGGGCTGATCATCTCGACGCGCGAGTCGGTCAAGGCACGGGAACGTGTTCTGAAACTCGGCGTCTCGCAGATCTCCGGAGCATCGCGTACGTCGGTCGGCGGGTATGTTTCACCGGAACCGGAAGAAGAAAACTCCTCGCAGTTTGACGTCGTTGACAATCGGACGCTCGACGAGGTCGTGAACTGGCTGATGCGTCTTGGTCACGTGCCGAGTTTCTGCACTGCGTGTTATCGTGAAGGCCGGACAGGCGACCGGTTCATGAGTCTGGTGAAATCCGGACAGATCGTGAACTGCTGCCAGCCGAACGCGCTCATGACGCTGAAAGAGTACCTGGAAGACTACGCTTCTCCCGAAACGCGCGAGATTGGCGAGGCTCTGATCGAGAAGGAACTCCAGCGGATCCCGAACGAAAAAGTGCGCCTCATCGCAGCCGAGCATCTTTTCGAGCTTCACGAAGGCAAGCGCGACTTCCGATTCTAAGCCGTTTTTGCCTTTCTCTCCCAGCCTCCTCATACCGGGGAGGCTTTTTTCTTTCCTGATCCACACAAAATTTACCTATTATGCTGATTTTTCTCATCCCCCCCCCTTGATTTCATACTGTAAAAGAGTATATTGATATTTAATACGGTATTTGCCGTAGAATTCGCTTTAACGGCTGAGAACATCGACAATTCGCGCACGTGAAGTGAGTAAAGATACTGTTTGAGAAAATCCCTGATCATTCAGGGGTAAGGGGTTTTATGTCCCTTCGTCCCAGTGTCGGCTCAGACAGTATTCTTTTTATTATTGCGAATAAGGATGGACAACTGGTCCAAACCTGTACACTTTCAGAGAGCGGCGGCTCCTTTAGGGGGAGTTGTGTCTGTATGTCTGAAAGTGGGTAGTCGATGACCTTCAGCCGGGATATGCAGGACGCGCTCCCCTTTTTTATTTTGACCGCAGGTCTTGAGGGGAGTATTTACGAAAATCATATCGCAGTCCGGCAAAAAACACTCACAAAACCAGGAGATCTCACATGAAACGCCCGTTTGAAACCTTTACCCGTTCACACCGCAGCAGTACTCGCGCCGCACGTCCGAAACGCCGTCTTTGCCGCCTTGAATCGCTCGAACGCCGAGACCTTTTGAGTGCCGTTCCGCTTTCTGCGTCAGAGTACGCCGCGCTCACCGCGCAATATTCTTCCCTTTCCCTCCCGGAAACGATGGACGATCTGAATGTCATCACCCTCGACCTCTCCGAAGGCGACGGCCTCGCCGACCTCCAGACCGCCATCGTCAAGGCAGCGCACACCTACGAATCCGACCTCATCGTCGTCCGCACCACCGCCGACGCAAACACACTGACCTACACATCAACAGACGACGAACTCAATATCAACATCGACTCCAAAGTCTTCGGTTCCCTCACCATCGTCGGATTGGGGGATGAACCGCTGACGTTAGTTGGACGTAACGTTCGTAATGGTATTAATGTTAGGGGTGACAATACCAATATTAGGTTAGCTAATTTAATGATTACGAATAGTCTATATGGGATTTGTACGTCTAGTCACGCTATGATAAACTTAACCGATTGTGTGATTACAGATAGTCGTTCCCATGGGATTTGGGCAGCTTTCTGTGATATGACCATCGTGAATTGTGTGATTAAAGCGAATAATGGGAATGGAATATATCTCGACGGCGGTAGCGATATTAATATAATCAATACCCAAATTACTGACAATACAGCTTCACAATTCGGCGGTGGTATTAGGGTATATTCAGGCACGGTAAATGTTATTAACTCGCTTATAGCCAACAATTCGGCTGACTATTACGGCGCGGGGATCTTCAATGACACTGCAACGGTGAAGATCATCAACTCCACGATCACGGGCAATACGACGAAGGTCGAAGGGAGCGGAGGGATCCGGAATAATACCAGCAGCGGGAAAGTCGAACTGTACAATACGATCGTCGTCGGCAACACGGGCGACATTTCCGGCTGGGTCTCCGGCTCGAACAATCTCACGACGTCTGCGCAGTGGCAGTCCGGTGAGAATAACCTGACGTATGATGCCGCGCTTCCTCTGTTTAAGGATGAGGAAAATGGTGATTATTCGCTGGCGGATAACAGTCAGGCGGGCAATATGGGAAACGGTGAATTGGCTGTTCTTGCCGGATTGGATGAAATGGCAAAGGATCTTGCCGGAAACGCGCGTTTTCAGGAAGGGTTTATCGATATCGGAGCCTATGAAGGTAAATCCGAAAACTTTCCGCCATCCGTGACGCTTGATGAGCTTCCCGCATTTATCTGCGCGGACTGGGTAACATTGACATGGACGGCAGAAGCGGCATCCTGTGAATTGTGGGCATCCAAAGACGGCGCGGAGTTCGCCAAAATCGCGGAAAACATAACGGACAGAGAGTGGACTTTCGGATTTTATGGTGACGGAAAATATTCATTTAAGGTCGTAGCAGTAAGTGTTTTCGGCCTTCGCGCAGAATCGGAAATTCGCGAGTGTGTTCTTGATACGACAGTTCCGACAGTAACTCTTGATGAGCTTCCGATACAGACGATTGAAGAAAATGTTACTCTGACGTGGACGGCGGACGGATCTGCATCCTGCGATGTGCTGGTTTCAAAAGACGGTGCGGAATTTGTGAAGGCCGCCGAAAACGTGACGGACGGGCGGTTTACGTTCGCGTTTGACGGAGAGGGATGGTATCGGTTCTGGGTCGTCGCAGTGGATGAGGCTGGAAATGAGTCTATGTCCGAACTAAGAGAAATCACGTTCCGAATTTCTACACCGCCGAATGTATCTTTTGGATATATACCCTATCTCGTAACTTCATCATCCGAGTATCTTTTATGGTTCGTGGAGGATTCGAACGATGATTTTGCGTATTGTGAGCTTTATATTTCCAAAGACGGTGCGGAATTTGAACGACTTGGCGGTGATTGGACCGAAATGGGCTGCATGGTCAATTTTGATTCCAGCGGAACGTATCGTTTCCAAATCGTTGCTGTCGATACGGCAGGCAATCGTTCAAATGCCGAAGAAATCGAAATCTGTGTCGAGTTGAGCGCAAGTCTCTCGCCGATAACATTTGGTGATATTCCAACCTCAACAGATAAGAAGACCGTTCACCTTTACTGGAGCTGTGAGACCAAAGCAGTTTCCTATATTTTAACTGTTTTCCAGGGAGATACAAAACTGGAAACGATCGAAACCAATAAAAATTCTAAAATCTGGACAGCTGAAGAGGATGGGGATTATCGATTCAGTGTCGTTGCAGTGGATGAAAATGGGAACCACTCCGAGCCCGCAGAGCTTACGATCGATATTTGGGCCTGTCGGCTCCTTCCCATGTTTTTAATCGCCCCGGGTATTGTAACTACCGATAGTCTTGATTTGTGGTGGCAGGTCGAGGATACAATGGAGGGGGATTTCGCTTACTGTGAGCTTTATGTCTCAAAAGACGGTGGTGAATGGGTACGTCTGGGCGGCGACCTGACAGGAGATATGTATTCGGTCAGTTTTGAATCTAATGGCATATATCAATTCCAGATTTTCGCAATCGATAAAGCCGGGAATCGTTCCAGAGGGGCCATTTGTGAGGCTCAAGTCGAATTAAATGAGTCACCAGTGAAATTCGGCGATATTCCGAAAACTATAAACCAAAAAAACATAGACCTGAACTGGACCTGCAAGACCGAAGCTGTTTCCTATTTCCTGACAGTCTCTTTGGGTGAGAGGGAACTGGCGACAATGCAAATGACGGATAATTCTTTGACTTGGACAGCAGAGGAAGACGGAGATTATCTGTTCCGTGTGTCTGCTATTGATGCCGGTGGGAATTACTCCGAAGCCGCGGAACGGTATGTTTCTGTAAAGACTTGTCCACTCTGTGTTATGTTTTATTCCATTTGGGAAGAAGAGGAAAATATTAAACTCTTCTGGCAGGTGGAAGATACAATGGAAGGTGATTTTGCGTACTGTGAATTATATGTTTCCAAAGACGGTGCGGAATATCAGCGGATCGGTGGAGAATTGACAGGATGTGAATATTCCTACCATTATGAAACAGACGGAAGTTATTCTTTCCGTATTTATGCGATCGACAAAGCCGGAAATCGTTCCAGGGTAAACGAATTGGGAATCTGGCTGGACCATACGGCCCCAACAGTAACGCTCAATGCGATCACCGAGAAGACGAAAGATGAAGAAATTGAGTTGACGTGGTCGGTCAATGAATATGGGTCCTGTGAGGTCTACGTTTCCAAAGACGGGGCGGAGTTCGTGAGGGTCGCGGAGAACGTGACGGACGGGCGGTTTACGTTCGTGTTTGACGGAGATGGTCGGTATGCGTTCAAGGTCGCGGCGGTCGATGATTTTGGAAATTGGGCAGAATCTGAAATCCGGGAGTGCGTTTTCGACGCGACGGCTCCGGAGGTGATTCTCGGTGCGGTGCCGGCGTTGACGAAGGAAGAGAGCGTCACGCTGTCGTGGTCGGGTGAAGAGTCGGCCGTTTACGCGCTTTCCATCCTGAAAGACGGTCAGGAACTCCGGACGGTCCAGGACCTGACCGGGAACTCTCTGGAATTTGCGTTTGAGGGGGATGGGACCTACTCGTTCCAGCTGACCGCCGTCGATGATGCGGGGAATTGGGCAGAGTCGGAGGTCCGGGAGTGCGTTTTCGACGCGACGGCTCCGGAGGTGGTGCTCGGTGAGGTGCCGGAAATGACGACGGAGGGCGAGATCCTCCTGTCGTGGTCGGTCGAAGAAACGGCGGTCTGTGAGGTCTACGTTTCCAAAGACGGGGCGGAGTTCGTGAAGGTCGCGGAGGAGGTGACGGACGGGTGGTTTACGTTCGCGTTTGACGGCGATGGGCGGTATGCGTTCAAGGTCGCGGCGGTCGATGAGGCGGGGAATCGGGCGGAGTCGGAGGTCGTGAGCGTCGAGAAATGGACGGAACCTGAGCCGGAACCTGAACCTGAGCCTGAGCCGAGTGTGTCGGCGGTGGTGAGTGGGAATCGGGTGAAGGTCGTTTGGGAAAATGACGGGCCGGAGGCGGATAGCGTGCGGTATCGGGAGGCCGGAACGCAGCGGTGGACCGTCCGGAAGCTCAAGGCCGGGGTGTCGGAGTTCGCGTTTAATGGAAGAGCCGGGAAAGAGTACGAGATCCAGGTCCTCTGCGGACAGCAGGAAGACCGCGTTTTGACGGAGTCCGTCACTCTGCTCGTCTCGCCGAAAATGAAGGCGGAACGGAATTCCGTGACGGATGAGAGTTTCGCGGTGAACGTCTCGAACTGGGCCGGTCAGTTGTATGAATGCGCGTCGATGGTTTGCGTGACTCTTAACGGCGAACGGCAGGAGATCGCGCTTGAGAACGGACGCGGGTCGTGCGTCTTCTCCGGCGGCGAAACGGCAGAATTCGCGGACGGAGTGCTTCGTTTCGGAAACGTGAAGAGCAATTTCCAGCACACTGTCCGCGTCGCGTTTTCGAATGGCGAAAGCACGTCGGCGGAGACCTCCCCCCTGCGCATACGGACTGCCATGGCGGCGTATGATGCCCCGGTGATCGAGTCGGTCGAGGCTCTGGATGGAAAGTCCGTCTGCGTGACCTGGACGACCGCGTACGGGAAGAATTCGACGCAGGCCGCGAAATACTACACCGTCCAGTACAGTACCGACGGTGAACGCTGGCGGACCGCCGCGACGCGCGCAGAGGGAAACGCCTTCATCCTCACGAATCTGAAAGCACAGACGCAGTATCTCGTTTCGGTCTTCGCGACCCGAGACCGTGATTTCACGGCTTCCGTGCCGAGTGAGTCCACGCTCGTCAAGACGGCATTCCCGACCCCGGCGATCACGTCCGCCCGCAGCACGCAGACCGGCCGAGTGGTCATCTCGTGGAAGAGCGTATCCGACGCGGCACAGTATGAGCTGGCATACCGCGAGACGGAAAGCAGCAAATGGTCTGTCATTCCGGTCTCCAGCTCCGACGCGAAAGTCACGTTCACGCTCTTTGGCCTGGATTCCGGGAAGGACTACGAATTCCGCCTCCGCGCCCTACCGCTCGACACGACCATCCAAACCTCCGGCTGGTCCGGGATCAAAACCGTGAAGAAGATCAAATAGATCTCAGATCGAAAATGAAAAGAGGGAGAAACGTTCAGCTTCTCCCTCTATTTACTCTTTAGAACGTCCGTTCTTCTTTTACTTACGTTTTCTCGCGCGGAGCGTAAACAGCCCTGCCGCACCAAGGATCATCAACGCCCACGCGGACGGTTCCGGAACTTTGTTCGGATCCTGATAGAAAGCCAGACCGTTGAAACCGATGCGGTCACCGCCTCCTCCGGAGTTGAACCATTTGTACGAGTTGTCCAGAAGCGTCATGCTGACTTCATCGAACGCGAACGCTTCGTCGAACATGAAGTTCGCGTATTCGTCCTGACCAAACGCCCGGTCCACGATGAACGTGTCGGCGAAGACCAGCACATCGTCA
>SUVI01000003.1 GCA_015062085.1 Planctomycetaceae bacterium | reverse complement strand
CATATTGATGGCATTGATGAAGCACTTCAGACCATTTTCCGCACCAGGCGACGAAAATAGATACTGAAAGGCGACGAAAATAGATACTGAAACACGACATCTGCCGTCGGCGGCAGTTCAAACGGAATCTTTTCAGCCATTTTCGCAGCCTCTCCCTTTCACACCAAACACACACTCCAAACGCCCATCCCACTGTCTTTCTGATTATATCATGAAAATTGGAAAAGTCAAGAAAAGTTTCGGAGAAAAATGGAAAGAAAAGTTAAAATCAGCCGCATTTGGTACCTTGTATAATAAAACTCCTTTCTACTTCACGACAGGTCCTCTGTATAACATAATTCATACGCCTCACCCACATTGCCTATCACCTGTCCAGCATTGTAATACGAGGGATCGGTAATAAAATTCCAGATGCTGGCACCAGTATTCCATAGGTTCGGCCCCAATGTATCGAACGCCCCTGCCTGACCAGCAGCCGTCGCTCCCCCTGCGTGGACTAGCCAATCCCGACCAGTAAACTGGCTTCCTTTTTTAGAAGCCGGCGGTACCCAGGCAAGACCGGGAACTCCGCACTTCCGCGCCGCCTGAAGCGGCAGCAGCGTCGGATAGGACCCAAACGAGAGTACATTACCCGCAGTATCCCGAATAAAGCTCTTTTGAGGCGTAAGAGGACTCGGAGGCGGCGGGGCGGTTTTGGGCACGACAGGCCCGGCCCCCAGTGTATATGACGGCATTTGGTTCATAGTATTCGCGCTACCTCCGCCATTCAACTGCCAAGACTGGAGATGCTGGCTTGGACCGCCCGAATTGTCGGGCTGGACGGGAGGAGAGGCGGGCTGATTGTTGGGCAGGAGGTTCGTGTCTGTCGGAGATGCAGGGGACGTTTGCGAAGCGTCAGTCGGACTCGAGTTTTGCGGAACGAGAGCCTCAGTAGCTGGAGTTGTAGAGGCAGCCCCCTGCGGCGCACTCCGCATCGCGCGAGCCTCGTTCTCTATCCTTGCGAAGTCCTCCGGTGAGAGGCGATCACCGATCGTCCTTCGCACCCAGTCTATCGTCTCCTGACCCAATGCGGACTCGGGGTCGCCCTCAGCGAGGAGTATGGTTCGACAGCAGTCCTCGAGCTCTTCCTGAGACGTCTCGTCGCCCCATAGGAGGCGGCTTTCTGCCATGTCGGCGGCCCGGGGATCGGTAGTGTTCTTGATTCTCTCCCACTGCGCGTCCTCCTCTATCTGCCACGCTCGCTCCTTAACTTCACGTCTCTGCACTTCCCCTAGGGACCACCTATACACCTTGTCAAGTTCTTGTCTTATATCGGGGTCTAAGTTTTTATCCTCCAAAACCTTCCCGATGTTGTCTCTAAGAGTATAGGGGCTATCGTGGTAGGGATTGTAGTTTTCTATGTCCTTGAACAACTTATATACAGGACTATCCCAGGGCAACCGCGAGATCTTCTGAGCGACCGGTGAGCCGTGACTTCCGCGCCCGCTCAATTTTGCGGCGGTCTTACCTAGCCCGCCCAATAAATGTGTATGGTAAAGGTCTACATATGTCATACCACATAGCTCCATAAGTACGAGAAAAATGGCTAAATATCGTGCAGTTTTTTCGCGCAGCGATTTACGAAATGCCTCGAATGCGGCGCTGTAGCTATAGATCAGTATAGCACCGGCTATGGAAAGAATACAAATGATTCCCAGAATCGGCAGAATCGCCCCGTTAGACCACATCACGCTGCGGCCGATCTGCCCCCCTCGAAGTGCAAAAAACAAGTCCATTCGGTACCTCCTTTTCAAAAATTCTGTAGAAAATCTGCCAACAATCTCATGTTAGCAGATTTCAGAATTATTTCAAGGGGGACATTAAAAAATCAAAAGTATTGTATTAGCGGGTCTCTTGGATCGTAGGTGTCTTGATATATGACGCGGTCCGGGTTGCGCGCCGGCGTACCTTGCGGGATAAACAGAGGCTGCACAGGCTCCATGGGTGTGGGAGAGGGCGCAAATATCGACCAGTACCACGGCATAAAATCATTTCCAGGCGTCGAATTAACACGCTTTCGCTCCAGATCAATAGGTGTCTTCCAGCCCTGGTTCCGTTGATCAAGCGTCGGCGGGATGGGCGAGACCTCATACGCAGCCTCTCTGCCCGCCCCCTCGCTCCTATACGCATATGCCGCGGCGTTGTAGTCCTCTTCCTCGCCCGTTTCGGGGTTCATTCTTTTCTGCGTGACTTGCGGGGCGTTCATCCAGTCCCGATACCGCCGGTCCATCCAGTCAATAAAGCTGCCAGACCACCCAGAGGGACGTTTTGATACCTCGGCGCGTCGGGCGATCCGTTTGCCAGCTTCGCGATCGTAATTTACCTGAAACTCCGGCTCGGCGGTATAATGCAGTTTCGCGTTTGCCTCCTGCTGCTGGCGAAATAAAATTAGAGGCGTCTGAAGCACCCTCCCCGAACCTACGGCCTCGTGCCAACTCCCGCTGCAGCTCTCGGCCTGTCCTCTCAGTCCCAGCCAAGTCCTCGTAGCTCTTCTCGCGGCGCCGCGTATCTGCTACTATAGCGTCGCGTGCGGCTTTTCCGATCTCGTAAGCACCCTCCATCACAAAGGCAGGCCGCAACGCCCCCACTTTGGCACCAACTCTAAGTGTCGCGGGCCAACCTGCAAGGCCGGCTAATGTACTCGCACCTCCGGCCGTTGCCGCAAGGTCCAAAGCGCCAAACCCGCCCTCCAGCCCGCGATTCATATAATCATACCACGGTCCCGCGTACTCCGCGACGTATGCGGCGTTGTCATCCCCATTGCGTACTGAATTCCACCTATCCTTGACCATGCCAGGACCGAAACACACGTCAAGGACGGGAGCAGTAACGGATACGGTACGTCCAAGTACGTTCTTAGTGGTATTCCAGTTAGGCGATCTCCTCCAGTAAGAACTTCCAGGGATACTCGACCGCCACTGCTGCGACTGTATCGGGTGGTGTAACAACAGCTGATCCTACCGGGCTGCATGCTGTATGTTCCGCATATAGTCGGACCACGGGTCAGCCGCCAGAGTAAAACTCGGCAGGAGTGGGCGATGCAGCCTCGCCGGGACCGCCTTCCGGGGCACGGGCGCGAGGAACTGCGGTTTCTACGGGGGTAAACTCCGGTCCGTCGAGGTCGAAGTATTCGTATTTCGGGGCGGACCCGCGCGAGTGTTTCAACCCTGCCTCCCACTTCAAGTCGCGGAACCTAGAGTACTGTTTAGGCGGAGAACCTTTGAGATGGACGACCGCCCCCTGTGCTTCAAGAGCAGCCAACCCCTCCGGTGAGACCTTATGTGCTCCGTAATAGTTGTTGACCACGTCGCCCTGAAGATTTTTACTACGTCCCTGTCCAAAAATCACAGGATCCCGCTCTAGCATATGACTGAGACCCTGTTCGGTATTAAAAAAGTGATCCGTCAGCTGTCTCGGCACCCACACAGTATTCGGTACGTCTTCAAAGATATACACTTTTTTGGGACCGCTGTAGCCGTCGAAACTAAACTTCACGGGAGGCCGCGACATCAGTTCTGACGCGCCCGGCTTGAACATACGGCCGAATTCATCGTACAGCCGAGCATTATCCATAGCCCTTCATACCTCGTACGGCACTCCCTGCGGCTGGAGGCCCGTATCGTAACGGAGAGCGTCCAAAAACTCTTTATCCGAATAGATCCCACTATCACAACGCCGGATTGCGGCCTGCAGCTCCGGCAGGGTTTTCTTATCGAAACCGAGTTTTCCGAGTATCTCCAGAGCTTCTGCGTCTTTAGGGGCGTGTCGAAGACGTACAAGAAGAGAATAGAAGTTGTGTGCAAAGTTCCCGTCGATGAGAAGCCGCTCGACCAGAGGAAGCTGTGCGAGTCTCGCCGCTCGGGCAGCTTCATCCAACTGGTTCAACTCCTTCTGGATCTGTTTAATAGCTCTCGCCCGTGCATGTCCTGTGAGACGTGTCATATCATCCTTCGCCGGGTCTCAGTACAATCGCGATGACAGCATACCACACATAGCGCATGCGGCGACTATGAGAGAAAAAATACGCGGTCTATCCGTCTGCGGGCCTTTAGACGTACCAGTCTCTGGAGAAATCGGATGAGATACCGAAGGTGCCGGACGAGACTCCAGCTGCGCCGCCGTCGGAGGGCATTTCGACTCCGAGAAATACCCTCGGCCCTTTTAGAACCTCGGCCGTGTTATCCCAGTATTCCTTCCGCGCCTCTCTTTACGTTCAGCCTCGTTCCTCTTCTCTTCCCCTGCCATACGCTCCGATTGGAGATGCTTCCAGGCGAGATACAGCGGATCTGTCTCGGGGGCCATTTTAAGAGCATCTCTGTAGCGGGTAATGTACTCCCGAGCCGGGATCGTGACCTGCGTTCCTGTAGGATAGGCGGGCACCTGTACTAGGTCTTCCGGCGCGTAGGAGTCTATCGCCTCGCCGGCCATGCGATCCAGCTCTTGCTGCCTGGACAGCAGGTTTGCAGCTCTTACCGGGTCCAGCGGGGTGTGCCCGAACCAAGCTGTCCCTCCGATCGGTACCCACTGCTGGAAAGACGGCATCATATCTCTCCCGAACATGTGCGTCGTATCGTAATCGGTGCGATCGGTATCTCCGAGGGCGTCATTGACAGTGGATGCGCGGTTTTTGTGTGCCCACTGTTCCATTTCAGCAGTAACCTCCGCGGGATCCTTCCCCTGTCCAGTCCACTCAGAGCCGGGTCTTGCCGACCGCCGGGCTCCACCCGCCTGTTCCTTCGCTTTGCCATACGCATCCAGCGCCGCATTTCCATTATTTATCTGGTCCGTATAGTGCTGGATCGCCATATTCGCCACATTTAACGCGCCGCTAGCCCCCATCACTTTAGGAGCCCAAGCCCAGCGCCCATATTGAAGCGCGTTCGCTGCCGTACCAGCAGTGCCGGCCACATTTGCTGCTGCCATTCCCCCATCAACAACACGCTGGGCCGTAGAAGCCTCCGGATCAGCCATACGCCGTGCGTGATCCGCCGCCAGAAGAGGAAAGAAAACACTATTAAGTCCGGTAGCCAACTTCCCTGGACTGTATGCTCCGTGACGAAAATACTCCGGATAGACTTGTGCAGAGTAGCCTTTCCCGAATACAGGCCAGGCGTACCCGGAATTCGCCGTCCACTTCGTGCCGGCAATCGGGAGATCCATTGCCTCCGCACTGTCCAGGGCCCACAACATGTTCATGTAGGGTATCGCCGTATCATAACCCAGCCAGACCAGTAACATCAGCAGCGCCAGACGCTATCTGAAGCTTTCTGGCCATCGGCGCATATCAAGGAGGCAGCTCTTTATTACCCTTTAGCAGCTGGATCCTCTTCCTGAGTTTTGGCGGCGGGCCGGATGGAAACCAGAATGAGTCAAATGAAAATGCGCAAAATTTCAGAACGTGTCGTTTCACGGTACGTTCTGAAAAAGAAGCAAGGTTTTCGGCGATATTTTTTCCTGACGCTCTTTGACTTTCGTGCGCCGTAATTCCTGATTGTAAAATTTGTAGACTGCTGACGAAAGTTGACCCGGTTTTAACGTCAGAGGATCTCCCATGGTGTCAATAAAGTGTATTTCTCCTTTAGAAACGGATTCGTATTTCGCCCAAAAAGCCTTCCCGTCTTTATATTGCCATTCCTGATAGCCAGCATATTTCAATGCCGCAAGCTGATTTTTATCAAAAAGTTCCCCTTCTTTCACGCGCTGAGAAAGTTCTTCTTTCGGAACGAATCGCAGGATGCGGGTCCCGTCCGAATGGATCCTGGAACAGAGGACCGGGCTGGTCAAAACGATAAATTTCCCGGAATAAAATCCTTCCGTAGGATAGCCTGTCAGGTAAAAAATATCGCCCGACTCGAAACAGATCAGGCAGGTGTCTGAATTCTCAATACTTTCAATTTTTGCTCGATAGCACGGAAACCAGTATTCTTTCCCAAATTCGACCCGGGAAGGATGGTCCTGTTCGTACAATGCAAGAATATCGGACGACAGCTCAACTTCATACATTCCGATTTTTTCAGCAAGTTCCCAGTTAGTTTTCCAATGTCTGACTCTTTCTCTATTGTGATGCAGCTCCGGAGACGCCCATTCCGTATTGTCCACAACTATAGCGATATTTGGATTTTCTCCAAAGACGTTGCCCGCCCAAAATATCAGACCGACGGTCAAAAGCAAAACGATTCTTTTCATGGGATCCTCCTTGCGGTAAATGTGGTAAAATTGATTCATGACCTTTTTATGTCTATTTTATCGGAGAAAATGTTTCCATTCAAGGGGGGGGGCTTTGGGGGAATTTTTAATTTTTTCCGGCTCTTCCGGAATGTGCTTACCGATCCAGGTTCCGATCTCACCACAGAGTGCACTGAAGAGACGCAGAAACACACAGAAAAGAAAAAGAAGAAAAACGTGTCCTGACACGAATTTCACGGAAAACACGAAAAGACGCAGATGAATTTTTTAAAATTCAAAATTTGTTCGAGCAGTCTGTTTTTTACTGCTTTTTGCACTAAGATCAGTGCTTCTCTGTGAGTTTTCAGTGCATTCCGTGGTAAAACTGGTACGCAGTTCCCGGATGAACCTTTTTTCTGTTTCAGAGTGTATGTTGCGATGGACGTTTTTCAGCGTGTTGGCAGAGGGGGTGAAATTTCCCTTTTGAGAAAGATTTTTTGGAAAAAGTGGAAAAAAAGTGGAAAAAAGCCTCGGCTCCTACTGGTAAATTAGAAGGAAATCGTGTAAAATAAGAAATACAGAAGGGGCGTACATAAAAATGAGATCCCCGCCGTATTTTAATAAATAGAACCAACCCCACTTTTTTATGGAGAGACAGATGAAAGCAAGATCCATTTTCAGCGCTGCGGTCTTGGCTGCTGCGATGGTCGGAAGCGTGTTTGCGCAGGAAAAGAAGAACGAGTACGTTTCGGTCGATGAAGTTAAGGCAGTCGCGGACGACTACCGTGATTTCCAGATCCAGGGCGAATACGTCTGGTACGCCGGCGGTAAGGTCTTCGCCTGCCAGTGCATCGCGAACGGTGACGGCAAATTTACCGTCGTCGGTTTCCCGGGCGGTTTCCCCGGCATGGGCTGGCACGCCAAAGAAGCGCGCATTTACTATGAAGGCGGGATCGAAGGAAACGAAGTCATTCTTCGTCCGACGAAAATGGACCTGGAAGGACAGAACAACCTGCCGATGATGGAAAGCCACAAAGACGACATCACGAAGATCGACCTCGCCGGAACGACCATGACGTTCTGCGTCCCGGGCAAACCGGACCGTATTGCGAAGAAATTCGTCCGTCCGAATGACCGCGTCGGAGTGGTTGAAGACGGCGCAGTCATCCTCTACGACGGAACGGCCAAGGACAAAACGAACACCGACAATATCGCCAGCTACCGCAAGATCAACGAAGAAACCGGCGCCATGTTTGCCGAATTCGTGACGAAAGAACTGGAAAAGGGCAAGGAATGCTTCGTTCACGTGGAATTCATGCTTTCCTTCATGCCGCGCGCCAAGGGTCAGGCCCGTTCTAACAGCGGCGTTTACCTCTATGAATGCTACGAATGCCAGGTGCTCGATTCCTTCGGTCTCCGCGGCGAAAATAATGAATGCGGCGGTTTCTATCAGCAGAAACGCCCGCTCGCCAATGCCGTCCTGAGTCCGCTGACCTGGCAGGCATACGATTTCCACATCATCCCGGCGAAATACGAAAACGGCAAGAAAGTCGCCAACGCGAAAGTGGACGTCGCGCTTAACGGCATCCTCATCCACGACGGTCTGGAAATTTCCGGTCAGACGCCCGGACGCAAAGCCGAAGCCGACGAAGCTCGCGGAATCTATTTCCAGGGCCACGGCAACAACGTGCAGTACCGCAACATCTGGGTCAAGTACGTAGACTGAGATGCTCGGGAAATTCATGAGTTCCTGAAAAACTGATCTGAAGTCCCGACATTCTGCCGAGTGCCGGGACTTTTTGACTTTTTTTCAAAGGCCTTTTCATCCCCCTTTTAATTTCCAGGATCCCGTCTTTTCTGAAGAACTTACGTGAGGTTTTCAATGAAACGCCAGTCATTTTCGTTCCTTCTTTTTCTGTTTTTCCTTTTCAGCCATGCGGCAGACGCATACTCCGAAAGCCGGCTGGTTGGGAAAGACGCGGATTTTCCGGCTCTGATCGAAGAGATGAAAGAAAGCGGGCGGGCACTCTCCAACGATGATCTCACGGTGACGGCGGACCGTTCGCAGCCAGGGTCCGGGATCGAAAACGCGTTTGACGGTGTCGTGGAAACGATCTGGCATTCGCCGTGGAATGAGGCGGGAGCGTATCCGTTTTCCATAGAATTCACGTTCAAAAAGCCGGAGATCCTCGAAAAGCTCTGGTATCTTCCGCGTCCGAACGGGCCCAACGGGTACCTGCATGAGTACGAGATCTGGGGGAAAAAGACCCTGGACGGAAAATGGAAAAAAGTCCAGAACGGTACGCTTCCTGATTCGGGCGACGCAAAATTCATCGCGTTTCGGCCTGGAAAGTATGCGGCTCTGCGTCTTGATATTCTGAAAGGACACGCCGGTTTCGCGACGGCGTCGGAATTCCTTCTCTTTCGTCTCGACCGCGAACGCTGGGAGATCGACCGGCTTTTCTCCGACGGTTCCTTCTCGGCTCTGCGCACGGACAAAAAAGGAAAAGTTCCGGCCGATCTGCGCAAACGGATCACGGAACTGAGATCCAAAACAGAAGATCCGCAGTATCTTGAAGAGCTTCGTCTTGCGGAATCGCTCCTGAAAAAACCGAAGGATCTGAAACGGAAAGTCTTTCAGGTCATCCCGAAACCGTCGGTCCGCGAAGAATGGAACACGTTCCGGACTGGTTTCCCGTGGTGCGGCTACCAGCCGACGGGACTGACGATCGAAGAAGGGGAAAAGTTTGCCGTTTACGTTGAAGCGGGTTTCGGTGACCCCGTTCCGGATCTCGTCATCAACGATCTGAAGTGCGGAAACTGGAATCATCAGGCACGTTTCACGCTTTCACGCGGGAGAAACTATCTCGAGGCGCCGATCTCCGGGATCCTCTATCTCGAAAATCAGGCGATGCCGAATCGGGAGCATTTGCCGGTCATCCACATTGAAAACGCGCACTTCATGCCGTTCTTCCAGCTCGGAAAGACGACGGCGAAGGAGTGGATGCAGATGTGCCGGGAGATCAATATTTACGGGATGGCAGAGTTTTCGAGCCAGCACGTCCTGATCACCGCGACGATGGAAAACGTGATGAAGCACCTGGACGACCCGGTGCGTCTTCTGAAAGCGTACGAGTTTCTCGCGGACCGCTACGCGGAACTGATGGGATTCTCCGACAAAGACGAGAACCCGATCCATCACCGGCCGCGCTGCGTCATGCACCTGACGGAAGTGGACCATATGTTCATGTACGCGACCTCTTTCCGGACAGCATACCACCGCGACGCGATGAAACCGGTCCTGAATTCCTCCGAATTTCTGAAAAGTGGCTGGGGGCCGTGGCACGAACTGGGGCACATTCACCAAATGCCGCACTACTGTTTTGAGGGAATGACCGAAGTGACGGTCAACATTTACTCGCTCCATATGCAGACGTCGCTGAGGCAGAAAGCTCGCATCGACACGCCGGAAATGCAGAAAAAGCTCCTGGAGTACTTCGCGCGTCCGAATCGCGACTACCATGCGGAAGAGGACGTCTTCATGAAACTCGCGATGTTCTGGCAGCTGAAAATGGCGTTCGGCGACGATTTCTATCCGAAACTTCACCGGTACATTCGGGAAAATCCGCTCGCTTCTGGTGAGAGCGACGTAAAAGTCCAGTATTTTATCCAGGCAGCCGCGGAAATTTCCGGCCGAAACCTTGAGCCGTTTTTCAACGCATGGGGACTCCCGATCGAACCAAAAACCCGCATGGCGATGAAGAAACTCAAGCCGCTGAAGAAACCGATCTGGCTGAATTTCAATTTCTCCAATCCGTAGGATCCGTATTTGAGTGCATAAATGCCGTTTTTTTGCCGATGGAATCACAAAGAAACAAAACATCAAAAAGTTTTTGAAGGGAGAGTCTGAGGGGGAAACAATTTCCAAAATGTTTCCCTCTCACGGCTGCGGCGACATGGCGGGCAGCCAGACGGCTCTCGCAGAGTGCCGTCGCGCGTGGGACCGTTAGCTATCGAGTTACGCAGGTTGCCGTCGCGCGTGGGACCGCTTGCGCCGACCGATCTCTCCACTGAAATCACGAAAGAAACGCGGAGAAGTACGCGAAGACGATCACACGGCGATCCAACGCGCAGTTATGGACCGATCCCTTTATTTTGTATTTTGCAGATTCATTTCGCAAATTGGGAGAATCGAATGAAAGTAGATTTTCGATGGAATAGTTCTTCTATTTTAGGATCTTTTCTGATCCTTTTCTTTACTGCAGTCTGGGCTTCGGCACAGGAAAAGCCGGAGGCTGCCGAGTTCCGGATCCCGAATTCGGAATTCACGCTTTCCGCGAATGCCTGGGAACCGCTTGAGGAGATCGAAAAAGCGGCCGATGGGAATCCCCAAACGCACTGGCACTCCCCCTGGAAAAAAGCTGGCACGTATCCGTACTCGATCGAAATGAAGTTTCGAGAGCCGCAGAATGTGGACCGGCTCTGGTACCTGCCCCGTCAGGACGGCGGGAAAAACGGATTCATTCTTCAGTACGAGGTCTGGGGACAGAAAGCGGACGGCTCCGAAAACTGGGAGAAACTCCAGACCGGCAAACTGCCATATGGAGCGGCGAGCCGTTTCATCTTCCTGAAACCGGGGACCTGGTCTGCGCTGCGTCTGAATATTCTTGAAGGAGTCGGCGGATTCGGAAGCATCGCAGAATTGGCGGTTTTCCGGACGGATGAGCTTCTGCAGAAAGCAAGCGGACTGTTTACCGACGGAACTTTTTCCGCGCTGAAAACGGATGCGGACGGGAATCTTCCGAACGATCTGAAAGAAAAGATCGACGCGCTCCGAAAAGAAACGGAACGTCCCGACATTCAGAAAATGCTCCAGTGTGCGGAAACTCTCCTGACAGAAGAAGGCAAAGCCGCGGCACAGAAAAACGTTCTGGAAGTGCGTCGGAAACCGGACCCAGCCGCAGAAAGCCGATTCCTGCAGCTCGGAATGCGCTGGTCGTATTTCCAGCCGACGGGAAGGAACGTCGAGGCCGGACAGAAATTTACGGTCTGTCTTGAGGCGGATCCCAATGAGCCGCTGCCGACGCTCCTCATTCAGGACCTGCGGACCTACGATTGGAATAAAATAGACACGCTCACGCTTCAAACGGGCTGGAATGAGCTTGAGGCTCCGCGTGCCGGGATCCTTTACATCATGAATCCGCACGACGAAAATGCCCAGAAAAATGCGCCGCGCATCCGTTTTGAAAACGTGCGTCTCCACCCGTTCTTCCAGCTCGGCAAAACGTCGGCAGAGGAATGGAAAGCAATGATGGAGAAAGAAAATCCCATGGAAATGGTCGAGCTTGCCTCTTCGCGCGTTCTGCTGACGTTCTCCGAAAAGAACGTTCGGAAACATCTCGACGACCCGCAGAAAGTCCTGGAGCAGTTCGATCTCCTGCTGGATACCTACGCGCGTTTGATGGGATACGATGATTCCGATCCGAACCCGGTCCACCACCGGCCGAAGAATCTCCTTCACCTCGTGGAAACGGAGCGCGGATTCATGTACGCGACATGGTACCGGACCGCCTACCATTTTGATGCGGTAAAACCGGTCCTGAATTCCGAAGAATTTATCCAAAACGGCTGGGGACCATGGCACGAACTTGGCCATATGCACCAGATGGACGCCTACGAATTCAAGGGCACGACGGAAGTGACCGTCAATATTTTTTCCCTCACGATGCAGACGGCACTCAAACAGAAAGCACGGACGGATACGGAATGGATGCGGGAAAAAACCACCCGGTATTTTCATGATCCTGACCGAAACTACCATGCGGAAGGAGACGTTTTCATGAAACTCGGAATGTTCTGGCAGCTGCGCATGGCATTCGGCGAGGATTTCTATCCGCGTCTTCACCGTTACTATCGCGAAAATCGGAGGCATTTCGAGAATGATGAGGCGAAAGTCCAGCATTTCGTGAAGACCGCCTCGCTGATTGCCGGGAAAAATCTTGAGCCGTTCTTCAATGCCTGGGGACTTCCGATGACGGAGGAAACGCTTCAGACCATCCGAAAGTATGCGCCGCTAGAAGAGAAGATCTGGCTGGATCTTGATTTTTCCAACCCCTGAAAGTGAATTGAAAAGAAAGGATCGGAAAACACGATGAAGTATCGGATCTTCAAAAATACGGAGAGCGCAGACAGCACGGAAAACGCCGAACCGCTGCGGGAGTTTGACTCGGAAGAAAAATTCATCCGTTTTCTTCTGCGTACTGCCGAAAATGAGCATGAAGAATTTCAGCTCGACTATGTGCAGAACGCAGACGATGCGGAGGACCTTTCCGGTGAGCTCGATCTCTGCGTAGACGAAATGGAGGTCCAGTACTATTCCGACCTCGTTCAGACAGACCGATTCCCGGTACTTGGGATCCTGCGGTATGATGAATCTGCGGAGATCCTGCCGTCCGAGCAGATCGACTGGCCGACACTGGCTCTGGAAATGCTCGGATTTCGGGTCGAGTTTTCTGAAATTTAAATTTAAGGCTCTTCCGGAAAGTGCGTACCGATCAGGTCTGATCTTACCACTGAGAGCGCAGAAGAAACGCAGAAACACACTGAAAAGAAAGAGGAAAAGGCAGTGAACGTGCCCTGACTCGAATTTCACGGAAAACACGAAGAGACGCAAATGAATTTTTTAAAATTAAAAAATATTCGCGCGCTCTGTTTTTACTGCTTTTTGCATTAAGATCCGTGTTTCTCTGTGAGTTTTCAGTGTATTCCGTGGTAAAACTGGTACGCAGTTCCCGGATGGACCTTTTTTTAGCTGGTTTTAGCTGGTTTTAGCTGGTTTCAGAATCAGATCCTCAAAAGGTCCGGGATCGCTTTCAGGAATTCTGCCGGATCGAGCCAGACCATGATGTGGAGCCCCGTCAGGATCAGGAAACCAAGCGTCAGAAAGAAGATTCCGACGGAATATCTGCGGTGAAAGGTTCTGTGCGGTTCTTTGAGCGTTTCGCGCAGCTTTTTCTGGAACGTTTTCCAACCGCTAAGATCCTGCTCTGGGCCGGCAGCGACTAGAGAAAGTGTATGAAAATTCGGGTTAGGTTCAACGTAAAATTGGATCCCCAGCGTCGGCATGAAGATCATGTCGCCAGCGGTGCGTGGATCTGGATCCAAGGCGGCAGCGAGTGTGGAAAGAATGGGGCGCAATTCTGTGAGCCGTATATTGTATAGATTGAGCGACGGACGCTGTATTTGAAGGTAAAGCAGGCAGGCTAAAGCGTAAAGTCCCAAAAGAAGCAGCCAAGTCCAGACTCCGTAGTTCCAAGAGGCGCCGATCGGAAAAAAAAGCTGAAACGGGCCGGCAGCCATGGCTCCGGACAGTGCCGCGAAGAGGAGTGCCTGATCTCGCTTTCCGGAAATCAGGAACGGACGTTTCATCATGTGCATCAGACCGATCATGAGAAAGTAAAGTCCCAGCGGCGTCAGCATTAGGTAGATCTGGAGGGAATTCAGCATGATGTCATGATGCCCTGTTTGAAAAAGAGAAACTTTCAGGTTTGCGATACAGAAAGCCTCCCCCAATGAGGAGGCTTTGGTCTATGACGTTAAATGACGTTTCTGCAACAAAGGATACCGCCGAAGGAGTTCTTACTCGTCGGATCCTCCCGCGGTTTCCGTTCCTTCTGTCTGCACGTCCTCTTCCGTCTTCTCTTCCGACTTTTCTTCCGACTTTTCTTCCGACTTTTCTTCCTCGACCGGCACATTACTTCCGAGGAATGTGAACTCTTCTTTACCGTGCAGGATCTCCGTTTCGATCGAGATCGTGTTCATGTCGCGGAATTTGCCGCGCAGAATGTCTTCCGCAAGCGGATTTTCCACGTTGCTCTCGATCGCACGGCGCAGCGGCCGGGCACCAAAGTCCTCGTCGCTTCCGCGTTTGATCAGCAGCGCACGGGCCGAATCGGAAAGGTTCACATTGAAACCATGCTCTTTCAGACGGCGGCAGATCTTACCGATCTCGAAATCGACGATCTTTTCGAAATCCACTTTCGTCAGGTACTGGAAGACGATCAGCTCGTCCAGACGTCCAAGGAATTCCGGTCGGAAGAACTTCTCGATCTGTTCCTTGACGCGCGATTTCATCTGATCGTACGACGCATTGCCTTCACCGGTCTGGAAACCGAACGCAGACTCGTTTTTGATGGCGGACGCGCCCGCGTTGGTCGTCATGATGATGACGGTGTTGCGGAAATCGACATTTCGGCCGAAACTGTCGGTCAAACGCCCTTCTTCCATGATCTGGAGCAGCATATTGAAGACGTCCGGGTGCGCTTTTTCGATTTCGTCAAAGAGCACGACGGAGTACGGACGGCGCCGGACTTTCTCGGTCAGCTGTCCGCCTTCTTCGTAGCCGACGTAACCCGGTGCGGCACCGATCAGGCGCGTGACGTTGATCTTTTCCATGTACTCGCTCATGTCGATCTGGATCAGAGCGTCTTCGTTTCCGAACATAAATTCCGCGAGAGTTTTGGCCAAAAGCGTCTTACCGACGCCCGTGGGACCGGCAAAGAGGAAGCATCCGACCGGGCGTTTGGGGTCTTTCAGACCGGCACGGCTTCTGCGGACGGCTTCGGAGATCTTTTTGACGGCTTCGTCCTGACTGACGACCCGTTTGTGGAGCTCCTCCTCCATCTGCATCAGGCGCTCGGAGTCTTCCGTCGAGACGCGCGTCACCGGAATGCCCGTCATACGAGCGACGACCTCTGCGATGACCTCTTCATCTACGAGCCCTTTGTTCGTGCGCATCTGGTTGCGCCACGCTTCCATCAGGTCTTCTTTTTCTTTGCGGAGATTGTCGATCTGGTCTCGCAGCGCGGCAGCCGACTCGAAATTCTGAGATGCGACGGCCCCATCTTTCACCTTCGTGAGACGCTCAAGCTCCGCATCCATGTCCTTAAGGTCCAGCGGACGGGTCATGGATTTCAGATGTACGCGCGAGCCGGCTTCATCGATGACGTCGATCGCTTTGTCCGGATGGCAGCGACCCGTAATGTAGCGGTCAGAAAGTTCGACGGCCGCTTCCAGCGCCTTGTCCGTGAAGGTGACGTGATGATGGTCTTCGTAGCGGTCGCGGAGTCCCTTGAGGATCTGGACCGTCACTTCTTTGCTCGGCGGTTCGACCATGACCTGCTGGAAACGGCGTTCCAGCGCATTGTCCTTTTCGATGTACTTGCGGTACTCGTCCAGCGTCGTGGCGCCGATGCATTGGATCTCGCCGCGGGAAAGAGCCGGTTTCAGAACGTTCGCTGCGTCAATCGCACCTTCCGCACCGCCGGCACCGACCAGCGTGTGAAGTTCATCGATGAAGAGGATCACGTTGCCTGCGCGCCGCACTTCGTTCATGACGGCCTTGATCCGCTCTTCAAACTGCCCGCGGTATTTCGTGCCGGCGACCATCATGGCGAGGTCCAGGACGATGAGACGTTTTTCGAAAAGGAGTTCCGGAACGTTTCCTGAGACGATGTACTGCGCGAGTCCTTCCACGATGGCCGTCTTTCCGACGCCTGCTTCACCGAGGAGGACTGGATTGTTTTTCGTGCGGCGTCCAAGGATCTGGATGGTGCGTTCGATCTCCTTATCGCGTCCGATGACCGGGTCGAGCTTCTTCTGACGGCAAAGTTCTGTCAGATCGCGTCCAAAACTATCGAGAGCGGGAGTTTTCGATTTGGATGGTTTCTGTGATTCGGAAGTAGCGCCTCCGCCGGCAGTCTGGGTCTGAAAGGCACCTTCCGCTGCTCCTTTTTCATTTCCGAGAAGCTGGAGGATCTCTTCGCGAACGGAATTCGTATTTACGCCAAGATTCGAAAGGACTTGCGACGCGACCCCTTCTTCCTCACGCAGCAGCCCCAGAAGCAAATGCTCGGTCCCGACGTAAGTGTGTCCCAGCTTGCGGGCCTCATCCACGGCGTGCTCGACCACTTTCTGGGCACGCGGAGTCTGCGGCAGTTTCCCCATGCTGATCATGTTGGATCCCTGATCCACCAGCTTTTCGACCTCACGGCGGATCTTCGCCAAGTCGATGTCCAAGTTTTTCAAAACATTGGAAGCGACGCCGCTCCCCTCTTTGACAAGTCCGAGCAAAATGTGTTCCGTGCCGATGTACTCATGATTCAGACGCTGAGCTTCCTGATTGGCGAGCTGGAGTACTTTGCGTGCACGATCGGTAAATCGTTCATACATGGTTAATTTCTCCTAAGATGGTGAACGGGGGCAAGTCGGATCCAAACTGGATTTCTGCATCTGACCAAAACAAATGAGATCTCAAACGAAATGACAGCCCAGAAACGCCGCATCCCCGCCTTTCAACACAATCTATTATACTCGACCTGCGAAAAGCGAAAACCCCCCCCTCGACAATATTTTTAAAAGAAATCGAAAGAATATAGAGAAAATTCCGCATATTCATGATACTCTGATTTCTGTTTGTTGGTATGTGTGTTTTGGAACGGTTACTCTCTCTCTTTACGCTTTTCTCTGCCGAGAGATCTGAGAGAATGCTGCATGATCTTGGGGGACGGAAGGAGGGTCGAAGCAGGAAGAAAAACGGGGAGAGAAGCGTCATTTTCAGAATACAAGTGGAAAAGATGAAGCTCGATTTTGGATCCATTCAAGAGAGTGATCTTTCTATCCTGGAAAAAGATTTTCCTGATTTTCAGAGAGACGAAGAAGAAAAAGAAAATTTTTTGTAAAATTTAGCGAATTTTAGGATTTTTTTGATAGTAGGGGGTTGGCAATCTCCAGATTTTGAGTTAAAATAAGAGTATGTTTTCGGAAATTTAGTTTTATGCAGGGACGCGAACAGACCGAATTTCCGATGAGGTACCGTTTATTTTCCCGCAGCCATCTTAAAATCTGAAAAAGGAATTTTGGATGAAGCGAATCGTATTTTTCCAGACACTGTTTTTTTTACTTCTCTTTCTGAATGAAACTGCTCTTTCGGCAGTCTTCAGTACACGGAATTTTACGGTGACGGCGGATGATCCGCGAGTTGCTGAGGTCATGGCGAACAGGGCAGAGGAACTTCGCAGCCGTCTTGCAGATTTCTGGCTTGGAAAGGAACTGCCTTCCTGGTATAAAAAATGCAGGATCAAGATCCAGATCGGAAATGTTTCTGCCGGAGGTTCGACGACATTTACTTTCAAAAACGGAGAGGTCTACGACTGGAACATGACGGTCCAGGGGTCTCGTGAGCGCATCTACGATTCGGTACTTCCCCATGAGATCACCCATACGATCCTCGCGAGCCATTTTCGGACGCCGCTTCCAAGGTGGGCGGACGAGGGAGCTGCGACGTTCGTAGAGCATGAATCGGAGAGGGCGAAGTATCGTCAGCAGCTCTACCGTGCGCTTCGGACGCGCCGCGGCATTCCGCTTGATCAGCTGTTTGACATGGAAGAGTATCCGGAAGATCCGCTTCCCCTTTATGCGCACGGCTACTCACTCGCCGAGTTCCTCATTCGGCAGCGTGGACCGCGCTACTATATCAGTTTCATTGAAGCGTGTCTTTGCCGCGAGGACAGCTGGAATACGCTCGTTTATGAATTCTATGGGTACGAGAGTCTCAGAAATCTTCAGAACGACTGGGTCGGCTGGGTACAGGACGGAACGCCGGAATTCCAGGGAACGAATCTGATTCCGGGAGAAGGTGAAGTGATCGTTTCGGCTGACCTTGCCGGAAACGCTGGAGGGGAATTGGTCCACGGGGAAGTCTTTCGTGATTCTGTTCAGGTCGTGCCGGAATCCAAAGTGCGTCCCCAGCCCAATTTGGTCCAGTGGAACACGACGCACGTAAACCCGCCGTCACCGCAGACAACGCCGCCGGCTGCCCATCCGTAGGCCTGTGTTCGGAAAAAGACCGGTCGGAAAAAGAGTTAAAAGAAAACGGCATTCCGCAAAGTTCGGGAGGCCGTTTTTTCAGTTTCGCTCGATCTCTTTCAAGTTTGGGGCGGTGAGTTCTTTGGTTACGGACCTTGCGGGCCGCAAGCCGTTCCGGGGTAAAGATCTCCCTGTTTCCATCCGTTTGCTTCCATCGTGCCGATGATCTGGTCATGGATCTCTTTTTTCTTCAGGATCCACTCCGGCGCAACCAGCATATCGCGGGCACAGTCTCCGGAAAGACGGTGGATCACCAGCGATGGAGAGATGCGGCGCAGGACATAGATCGCCCAGTCGATGTACTCCGCCATGGTGATCGGCTCAAACTCGCCGGTCCGGTAAAGTTCCGCAAGACGAGTTCCCGCTAGAACGTAGAGAGAGTGTATCTTGATCCCCTGAATGTCGTGCTGATTGAGAAAGTCCACGGTTCGGATCAGGTGCTCTTTCGTTTCTCCGGGCAAACCGGGAAGAATGTGTGTCACGATATTCAGACCGCGGCTGCGGAGGAGCCCGACGGCTTCAGTGAATCGTGCCGCAGGGTATCCCCGATTGATCCTGCGGGCAGTTTCATCATCGGAGGTCTGGAGCCCGATTTCGACCTGCACATAGTATTTTTGCGCGTACTCGGCAAGCAGGTCCGCGATCTCTTCCGAAATGCAGTCCGCACGCGTTCCGACCGCCAATCCGACGATCCGTTCATCACCATCTGCCAGCGCAGAGTCATATTTGGCACGCAGAACGTCGACGGGGGCGTAGGTGTTCGTGAAATTCTGGAAGTAGACGATGAATTTTTCAGCACGGTGCTTGATCTTCGCCTTTTCCATCGCGGTGCGTATCTGATCGCGGATCTCTGTCTCGGTAATGAATTCGCCGGAACCGCGTTCGCCGCAGAAAATGCAGCCGCCGACACCGCACGTTCCGTCACGATTGGGGCAGGTAAATCCGCCGTCGACGCAGATTTTGTAGGATTTGGCGCCGAAGGTCTCTTTTAAAAAACGGCTTACGTCGCGAAATGGTTTGCGTTCCTGCGGCGGCGGAACGCCGGGACCGTATTTTCGTTTTCGGATTCTCATGAAAAATTGGGACTTGAGGAAGTCCTTGAAAGGAAATAAAAGGAAGTAAAAGGAAATGAAATGTGGTAAAATGGAAAGGAATGGACTTTTAGATGGTCCAGTATAGCACGAAATTTCCAAAGAATCAACGGATGTGAGAGACAGAATGCGTAAATTTGTAAAAAAAGAGGGATTTTTTGAGGAAATTTCAAAAAATTAGTGAAAAAAACCGACTCATTTCTAGTGAAATTCCGATAAAATAAAATAGTTAAGATGAGCCAGTGCTGAGATCTTGAGCGGATCTGTTTGATTTTCAGTACGGAGAATGAGGAAATTTCCGATTCGGAGATCTCCGCAAGATGCTCAGAAGGAAATCGAGTCAAAGGGACGTGCGGTCGAAAAACGGACAGCCAGAGGGTTCCTCGTTTGTCAGAAAAATCGATGGTCGATTTTGCCGGCGTGTCCAGAATCCTGAATGGAGGAAATTGTGGCTAAAGCGAAGGAAGAAAAAGAAGTGAAGAAGGCGGCTCCGGCTGCGGCAGCAAAAGCTCCGGCGAAGAAAGCGTGCAAAAAAGCGTGCAAAAAAGCGGAAGCGGCAGTAGAAGAAAAAGCTCCGGCGAAGAAATGCTGCAAAAAAGCTGAAGCTGCTGTAGAAGAAAAAGCCCCGGCGAAGAAATGCTGCAAAAAAGCGTGCAAATGCGCTGAAAAAGCCGCAGCTGATGAAAAAGCTCCGGCGAAGAAGTGCACCAAGAAAACGTGCAAGTGCGCTGAAAAAGCCGCCGCCGATGAAAAAGCTCCGGCGAAGAAGTGCACCAAGAAAACGTGCAAGTGCGCTGAAAAAGCCGCCGCCGATGAAAAAGCTCCGGCGAAGAAGTGCACCAAGAAAGCGGGCAAAGGCGCTGAAAAAGCCGCCGCCGATGAAAAAGCTCCGGCGAAGAAGTGCACCAAGAAAACGTGCAAGTGCGCTGAAAAAGACGCCGCCGATGAAAAAGCTCCGGCCAAAAAAGTTTGCAAAAAAGCGTGCAAGAAGGCTGCTGAAGAAAAAGCCCCGGCTAAAAAAGCCGCCAAAAAAGCTCCGGCCAAAAAAGCCTGATTTTATTGACCGCGCGTCTGTTTATTCTGATGAAAGCCGTCCTTGATGAAGGGGCGGCTTTTTTGGGTATCTGATTCTTTGGGACTTGCCGATAGTCATGAATTACTGAGCTTCTGGAATTCTTCCGGCAGCAGGGCGCCAAGTTCGATGAAGCACTTCATCAGATCCTCTGGGACTTTGTGCGGTTTTCCAGTTTTCAGATCGACGAGTCCCCAGCGTGTTTGGGCTGTTGCGACGACTGCTCCGTCGGATTTGCGGCGAAAACGGTACTGGCGGATGCTCGTCACGTGCCGCATTTGGCTGACCCACGTGTCGATGAGGATCGTGTCGCCTGCGAAGATCTGCTGGAGATAGTTGATCGTGTGCTGACGGACGAACCACGCAAAACCGCGGGAAATGTATCGTGCCTCATCCCAGCCGAGAATGGCGGAATGGTTGACCGCGACCTGCTGCATCCAGTGCACGTGCCAGGTATTGTTGACGTGGTGCATCGAGTCAAGATACTCCGGCCCGATTTGAAATTCTTCTGTGTGAACTGGAATGAACATGAATTTTTTCCTTTCTCTTGAGTCTATTTTGGGCGGCGGCAGACCTTTCCATGAACGGTCTCTGAGAAAGGTTGCAAAATGTCGTTTTGTGAGGGGCTGCTTTCTTTTCTGCTTCGGCGAAGCTGACCGCAGGCTGCGTTGATCTTTTCACCTTTTCTATGCCGAAGAGCGATCTGGATCCCGTGCGATTCCAAGATCTGCGCGAATTGCCGGACCCGGTCTCGGGAAGGGGTCTGAAATGGGAGTTCGTCGACCGGATTGTACGGAATGAGATTCACGAGTGCGTTTCTGCCGCGCAGTCGGCCGGCAAGCTCACGCGCGTTTTCCGGAGAGTCGTTCACACCGGCTAGGAGTATGTATTCGTACGTGACCCGCCGTCCGGTTTGCTCGAAGTAGTCGTCCGCTGCGCGAAGGATCGCCGATACTCCGGTGCCGCGGTTGCTTGGCATGATCCGAGTACGAAGTTCGTCATTCGGTGCGTGGAGGGAGATTGCCAAATGGTACGGATGGTCCATTTTCGCAAGACGCTGGATCCCGGCGGGCACTCCAACGGTCGAGATCGTGATCTTGCGCGCTCCGATCCCGAGGCCGTCTTCAGAGGTTACGGAAGAAAGCGCATCGAGCAGAGCGTCAAGATTTGCCGTCGGTTCCCCCATCCCCATGATGACGGCATGCGAAAGACGCTGATCTCGTGAAGCCAGAATGTCTGCGGCAAAAAGAAACTGTTCAAGGATCTCGCCGGACGTCAGATTTCGTACCACGCCGTCCAGTCCGCTCGCACAGAACGCGCACCGCATCGCGCAGCCGATCTGAGTGCTTGCGCACAGGGAATGCTGCCCCTGCTCATTGTGCAGGATCACCGCTTCGATCCGGTTTCCATCCTCTAGCTCCAGAAGAAATTTCTCTGCCGGGTCGGACTCCGTGCCTAGGATCGCAGCCGGGTGCATCGTACGAAGCGTAAATTCTTGCGAAAGAGCTTCACGAAGCGGTTTCGGAAGGTTCGTCATCTGCTCAAACTGCGTGACTCCCGGCGTGAAGAGCCATTTTCGGATCTGCTTTGCGCGAAATTTGGGCTGATTTTGCGATGCGAGCCACGACTCAAGTTCTGAAAGGGTCAGGTGAAGAAGTGATCTCATGTTTCTGCCTCCCGGATCTCATTGAGTGACGGCGAATTTCGTATTTCGTATTTCGTAACGTGCAGCGATCAGGGGACCTGGAACGGCCTCAAAAGCCTGACCTCAAAAAGCCTAAAAACGTCTCTATTTTCTACTTTTTGAAAATTTTCGCAAGGGGGGGATGATGAAAAAGTGTTCATTTTGAGAAATTTTTTTGAAATTTTTTACCCGTGATTTTACGGAGGATGCGCGTTTTTGAACGTCTTTTTGAAAATTTTTTCCTTGACAAAATGGGAATTTCGAGTATAATGGAGGCATCGATTGGGGGAAATGAGTAAACTTTAAGGCTCATGTTTCTCCCAGCTTCCCGAATTTTTTCGGACGCGGGCCGCATGACGAAAAACGCAGCGGTTTCCGTTTCAGTGAAGCATTTCCATCAAAATTTTATTTGGTTTCCTTGCGGATCTCTCCAAAAGGAAATGCGGTATTCAAAAGGCCGGCGTGTCCGGTACGAAGCGAAGCCCAACTCAGGAACTGGTTTTTGCCAGACTCTGTGTTGGGCTTTTTTTGTGCCTGTTTTGAGCCTGTTTTGAGCCTGTTTTGAGCCTGTTTTGAGCCTGTTTTGTACCTGCATCTTGATGGATCTTCGTTTCGGGAATCGGAAATTTTAAGGTTTGCGTTGGACTTTTTTTGGAAAAGCAGCTCCATCGCTCCAGAGGTGCTTGGAATTTAGGTCAAGCGGGAATTGGAAGCTGGTTTGCTTTTGCGAGGAGTTTTTTATGAAATCGGTCATTAGGTCAGAGTCCGTTTCCTGTACTTCTTCCTGTTGTACCTCTTTCTGTGCGTTGGAAGAAAACGTACTTTCTCCCCGTGCCGTTTCAGGGACCTCCAGCATTTCGTTAGATCCTGTACAGTGTACGGTCTTTTCAGGCGAAATGCCCCTGAACGGCACGGACATCTTTTCCTCACTGCCGGAAATGAAACCGGAAATGAAACCGGAAATGAAACCGGAAATGAAACCGGAAATGAAACCGGAAAAACGAGGAGTTCGGTCTTCGAGAAAAGAAAGTCTGCGGCAGGAGGAGACACAGGCAGAAACCAGTCCGCTCTCTCTGACGCCCAAGGAACTCGCGGATCTGAATTGGGGGTTGGGAGTGCACCTGGATCCAGAATGTCAAAAGCGCTACGAGAAGATCCGGCGTGAAAAGATCCTCGCGCAGCGTAAGAGTCTTGAAGATGAAAACTGGGAAGCGCGCTGTTTTCCGCACTGACCCGCAGAGTTTCGGGATGCTGGAACTTTCGGACGCTTGGCCCGTCTGAAAAAGGAGATTTTTTGATATTTTTGGGGAGTGAAAGAAACGTTATGCGTAAGTTGATTTTTGGGGTCCGATCTGGTTTAGTGTGTGCCGTGGTGTTGGCGGCGCCAGTTTTTCTCTTTTCTTTTTCCTGTCCCGGAGGGCAGTGTACGGTGCCTTTTGCAGGTCGGTATGCTGTGCCCGGTGTGAATTCCGAGTCTTTTGGGACCGCGGTTTCTTCTGAGTTTCGTACGGAATTCGCCGCGTCTCATCCATCGGTGGTCCGAATTTTGGTCGAGAATGCCAAAACGCGAAATTACGGAACGGGAGCCTGGATCCAGGTTTCTCAAAAACGGTGTGCAGTTCTGACATGTGCGCACCTTTTTGAAACGGATCGTCCACTCCGGATTTCCGTATTTTTCCCCAATCAGCCGGCTCTCGACGTTCAGATCCAGGCCATCAACAGGACGTGGGACGTTGCCCTTCTTCAAATGGGTTCCGGGACAGGGTCTTTTTCTTTTCCGCGTCCGCTGCATTTGACGGAGTCAGCTCCCTCTCCGGGTGAATTTATTCGCTCTTGCGGGTACGGATCTGACGGCAGGACACTCTGGATGCTAAGCACTGTTCGCGGCTACTGCAGGATCGAGCCGCGAATGTCAGCGCAGACTCTCGTTTTGACTGGAAAAGCACGTCCCGGAGATTCCGGAGCTCCGATGATGAAACTGGATGGTTCTATCGCAGGGGTGCTTTGGGGAACTGACGGGCATTTCATGTATGGTACCTGGAGCGGACAGATCCTTAAGGTCTTTGAGACGGTCTTTCGGGAAGATCTTTCCGAACCGCTGGGGATCCATGTGCCGGAAATGCGTGAAAATGGAGGTGTTCCGCGGCTGCGTGATGATCGGAGGCAGGATGCAGAAGAAAGTCCAAATGCAGAAGAAAGTCCAAATGCAGAAGAATGGCCGGAAAAGCAGGCTGGGGCTGGACAGGATGCAGCAGAGGAAGCGGAATTTCGGGAGTCTCGAAAGATGCCGTCTGGAAAAAATGTTCCGCAGGCCGCGGGAACGGGAAATTTGAGTACTGGGCAGGATCGGCAGGAACGGCCAGTCGACAGACCGCGGAAATTCAGAGACCGGACGGGGAGTACGGATCGGACGGGGAGTACGGATCGGACGGGGAGTACGGATCGGACGGGGAGTACGGATCGGACGGGAAGTGTGCTGGCGGGGTCGCGAAAGTGGAGCAAAACTCCGCAGCTGCGTTTGCCGCATCCTCAGGATCGTGCGTGTCCGCGCACACGGAAACGTTTGCGGGAAAGGGGAGATTCTGGCTGTGGCGAAGATTTTAGGAAATCGAAAGTGCCGGAGAGGAAAAAGGATGGAACTGTGCAGGATGTGCAAACAGGAGAAACGCCGGAACGGAAGAGCGGCGGCGGGACGCGGTCGTTTGCCGGTTGGATCTTGATCTTGTTTTCGATCCTGGGAAATATTTTATTTGTCGGAACGTTCATTGTGTCTCTAAAGAGGCGGGCTTTGGGGAACGGAGGTCTAAAGAGCTCCTGAATGCCGGTCTCATCGGTCTTCCGGACGGCGGTTGTGTGTCCGCATTTCAAATCGTTTGAATTAAATTTCATTTGTGGAAATTTGTTCATGGTTTTTGCTGGTTTTTTTAGATCGAGGAGGTTTTTGTGTTCATTAAAGACAGAATTCGTGAATTGCGTCGGGTCCGTGCGTCGGAACTTTTGCCGAATCCGAAGAATTGGCGTACGCATCCGGAGAAGCAGAAAAATGCGATCCAGGGGGTTTTGGCGGAGATCGGATACGCGGACGCGCTTTTAGCGAGGGAATTGCCGGATGGTACTTTTCAGCTTCTTGACGGGCATTTGAGGGCGGAGACTACGCCGGATCAGGAAGTCCCGGTCCTGATCCTGGATCTAAACGATTCGGAGGCGGACAAACTGCTTGCGACGCTGGATCCGATCGGTGCGATGGCGGGAAAAAATGAAGAGCTTTTTGCAGAGCTGATTTCAGAGATGGAGACCTCCTCGGAGGCGGTCCGCGAGCTTTTAGATGAAACGCTGGGAGTCGAGCTGCCGTCAGTCGAAACGGCATCGGCTCCGCAGGAAGCGGTCATTCCGGAGCTTTTTCAGATCGTGATCGACTGCGGAACGGAAGAGCGTCAGGAGGAACTTTACGAGCGTTTCCATGCAGAGGGGCTGAAGTGTCGGCTTCTGAATCTTTAGTTTGGGCCGAGTACGTTTCCATTTGTGCTGACTGGGGACTTTCGGGACCTTCCTGCGTTCACACGGAACGTTCCGAGCCTCGTCCCCATTTTGCTTTACTTCATTTGGTTTCATTATTTGGTTTCACATCATTTCATTTTCGGGAGGGAATTTTATGCAGCTAACGCTCAGTTCGCCGATTTTTGATTCATTTCGTGTGCAGCAGGTCGCCGGGATCTTTGACGTTTCGCTTGAGGAGAAGAATCAGCTGGTCCTTGAGGCGGAGCGTCCGGAGCTAGAGTTGGAAGACTGGAAGATCGGTCTGATCGTGGGACCGTCCGGGAGCGGAAAGACGACTGTGGCGCGAGAGCTTTTTGGTGCGGATTTTCACGAATCGGCATCTTGGCCGGAAAATCAGGCGGTCGTGGATGGATTTGATCCGGAACTTTCGACGCGGGAGATCACGGAGCTTTTGACGTCGGTGGGATTCAGTTCTCCTCCGGGCTGGGTGAAGCCGTACGGAGTGCTGAGCAATGGGGAAAAATTTCGCTGCGATCTCGCACGGGCACTTTCTCTGGCAAAGCTGCCGGGCGGGGAAGAGAGGATCATCGCGTTCGACGAATTCACGAGCGTCGTGGATCGAACGGTGGCGAAGTGTGCGTCTGCTGCGTTAGCGAAAGGTGTGAGACAGGGGGCGATCCCCGCGCGATTCGTGGCGGTCACGTGCCATTACGATGTGGCGGAATGGCTTGAGCCGGATTGGATCCTCGACATGGCGACGGGCAAAGTCTCAAGGAGGTGTCTTCGGCGGCCAGAGATCCAACTTGAAGTGCGGAGAACGACCCGAAACGTCTGGCCCCTGTTTGCGCGTCATCACTATCTGAGCAGCGATCTGGCACTTAGTGCCCGATGCTATCTCGCGACTTGGGATGGAACTCCGGCAGCATTTTGTGCCGTCATGCCGCTCATTTCAAGAAAAGAACGCAGACGGATCAGCCGGCTCGTGACGCTTCCAGATTTTCAGGGACTTGGTATCGGCATGAAACTCGCGGAAGCTGTCGGAGAGCTTCATCATGAAATGGGGCATCGGCTCAATATTACGGGGAGCCATCCTGCCGTCATTGCACATTGCCGAAAATCTCCGCGCTGGCGGACCGTCACTGTTCGCGGCGCAACATCCAGCCCTAAAAAGTCTGCGATCCCCAAGTATCGCGGATCGGGGTCCCGGATCGTCGTTTCGTTTGAGTATTTGCCGATGGATCCATAGACCTTCGGTTTTTTATCCTCCTTTTTGCTGAAAGACTCTTCCATTATGGCGAAATCATCCACCAAAACCGTGAAGGAAAAAACTGCGAAAAAATCCGCAAAGAAAATAGTAAAAAAGAACTCGAGAAAAATACCGGACGCGGAACCTTGTGCCTGGTCAGAAAATGTGTCGGGAACTGCATTAAAAGTTTCATCGAAGAGCGGCCCAACTGTTTCGTCCAGATCTGCTTCCAGATCTGCTTCCGGATCTGCTTCCAGATCTGCGTCTGAGTCCCGAAAATCACGGACGGTTTCTTCTGGACTCACCGCGAAGCAGAAAGATCAGGTCCTCGCGATCCTTTCGGTCGGCTGTTCTCGGAAACGTGCCGCCAGTTTTGTGGGAGGAACTCCAGCGCTGATCCAGAAAGCCGCAGCGGCGGATGAAGATTTTGCGCTTGCGCTTCTTCAGGCGGAATCGCAGGCGGAGATCACATCGATGAAGAGCATCAACGCGGCCGCACGCCAGGAACGGTACTGGAAGGCGGCTGCGTGGATCCTGGAACGAAAGAATCCAGAGGAGTTCCGTCTGCGTTCACCGGGGACTTTCAATGCGGAACAGCTTGCTTTCATCGTGAGGAATCTTTCGGAGATCATCGCGGAGGAAGTACGTGTTCCGTCTGACCGAAAACGCATTCTGGCGCGTCTTGAACGTTTCCTGAAAGAGTCGGCCGGGGAACTGGAGCTGAAAAAGGGGGCTCGCAAAACTGCGCGGAGCAAAAATCATGCAGAATGAGCTTTTATTTCAGTTTTGGCGTTTTGAAATTTTTGGAGCGATCGTGCAGAAAATAGTCTGCGGCAGGAAAATGTTTGGAAGAAAAAAGGAAGGCGGCGGACCATGCGGACAGACGGCGGTTCTCCTTTAGAAATTCAGGCGATGGAAAATTTTATTCGGCATTTTCATCCGGTTTTTGCGCGGTCTCATGGGCAGGCGAGGAGAGTGCAGCGGATGGAAAAGTTGACCGGGAATGGATTTGAAGACTGGTGTCTCACGTTCCTTCCGGAGTACTTTTGCCGGACTCCATCACGGATGCACCGGTGGATGTTTCGGAAGCTGGAGCAGTTTGACGCCCAGCGCGGAAGCCGGCTGAATCTGCTGGCTCCGCGAGGGAATGCGAAATCGACGATCGGAACGCTGGCCTATCCGCTGCGGTGTGCATTGGAAGGGACGGAACCGTACATTTGGATCATTTCGGACACGCTGGATCAGGCGATCCTGCACTTGGAGAATCTCCGGCAGGCTCTCGATTCCTCGCCGCTTCTGAAGCAGCACTATGCGTCGGCACTGAATGGCAAGATCCGCTACCGAGAGGGACGGCTCCTTCTTCCCAACGGAGTGCGTCTTGAGGCGTTCGGAACGGGCCAGAAACTTCGCGGACGCCGTCATGGGGCGCATCGGCCGAGTCTCATCGTCGGAGACGACCTGCAGAATGAAGCGCACTGCCGTTCTTCCCGGCTTCGTCATGCGTCGCGTGAGTGGTTTTTCGGAACGCTTTTGAAGGCGGGAAATTCTCGGACGAACGTCATTCATCTCGCGACGGCGCTTCACCGGGACGCGCTGGCCATGGAGCTGCACCGGACTCCGGGATGGGATTCCCGCATTTTTCGTGCGATCGTGCGTTACCCGGATCGGATGGATCTCTGGGAACGCTGGGAAGATCTTTACTTTGGACTTGAAACGCCGTTTGCGGAGGGATCGGAGGCCTCGGCAGACTGCGGGACTGGAGGGACGGCGGCTGGGCGGCGTGCCTGTGCGGAGGAGCTTGCGCAAAAGTTCTACCTGACGCACGAATCGGAAATGAAGGCCGGAGCACAGGTGCTTTGGCCGGAGGAAGAGGACCTTCTGACGCTGATGAAGATGCGAGCGGAGTCGGGAAAAAGCGCGTTTGAGCGGGAAAAGCAGAATTCGCCGCTGAATCCGGATCTGTGCGAGTGGGACGAAAAGTACTTTGAGCGGGAGGGATTCTGGTTCGATGAATTTCCTTCCGACGCCCGAGTCCGCGTCATGGCGCTGGATCCGAGTAAAGGGAAGCATACCAACCGCGGGGATTTTGCGGCTTACGTCATGCTGGCACTGGGGGCGGACGGCGAACTGTACGCAGATGCGGAACTTCTTCGGCTCCCGATCGACGAAATGGTCGAGGCCGGCATTCGGCTCTGGCGTTCCTTTCAGCCGGATGCATTCGGCGTGGAAGGCAATCAGTTTCAGGATCTTCTGGCAGATTTTTTCCGTCAGCGTTTCCAGGCGCATCATCTTCCGGTCTTGCAGCCGTCTCTGATCTTCAATTCCGTGGCGAAGGAGGTCCGTCTCCGTCGGCTCGGTCCATGGCTGGCTGCGGGAAAGATCCACTTTAGGACGCACTCTCCGGGGGCTGCGCTTTTGGTGGAGCAGCTGGAGCAGTTTCCTATTGGCGACCATGATGACGGGCCGGACGCGCTGGAAATGGCGATCCGACTCATGGATCAGACCATCGGTGAGGCCGCGTTCGATGATGGACTCGGTTCCAATCTGTTTGGAAACCGCCGCTGAGACATGTGTCTGCTTCCGGGAACAGCCGTCAGAATGGCCAAAACCGGTTAAAAACGGTTAAAAAATTTTTTTGCGTCGGTTTCGTTTTAGACGCACTTTTTTCAGGACCTTAACCCCAAATTTACAAAAAATGACTTACTTTATTCATCCAATGCAGTATTTGTTTGACGACGAGGAACGCTGGAGCCGCGCAGACGGTACCGGTTCTCTGAATGCGGGCCGCCTAGATTCCGAAGAGGCTCTTGAAGATGCGCGGCAGTCGTGTCGGCAGCTCGCACTTACGAACGAGTTTGCGATCTGCGGGCATGAGAACCGGATCAGTTTCGTCGTGGGATCCGGACATCATGTTTCTGCGGAACCGCTCTCCGGGCGTGAGGTCTCTCGCGAGACGGTGAAACTTGCGCAGGAATGGCTGGAGGATTTCATGCAGGAGAACGACTGGTTTCGGCGTCAGCAGGAGATCCAGAGACGAAAAGACCGGGACGGAGAGGCTTTTCTGAGAATTTTCGTGAATTCAGAAGGGCAGACTGCCGTGCGTTTCGTTGAGCCGGAGGACGTTTTTACGCCGTCGGAGCTTTCAGCAAATGGCATGGTCGCTGGTGACCATACGTTAAGGAACGGCGGAGTCTCTGGGAACGGCGGAGTCTCTGGAACGGCGGAGTCTCTGGGAACGGCGAGATTTCGGGAGAGGTCGGAAGTCAGGGATCTGGAGTCGTGAATTTTGGTATCCAGACGGACGCGGCGGATGCAGAAAGCATTCAGGGATTCTGGATCCGCGGGGAATTTGTGCCGGCTTCGGAGATCCAGCATCGAAAGGCAAACGCGGATTTTGCGGTCCCGCGCGGCCTTCCGCTTTTCTATCCGGTGCGAAAAAATCTTCAGCGTGCGGAAAAACTGCTTCGAAACATGAGCGTGGTCGCAGAGGTCCAGTCGGCGATCGCGATCATTCGGAAACATTCCGGAGGTTCAAGACTGGGGATCGAATCCTTTGCCGCCTCTGCTGCAGACGCTTCATTTCACGTGCCGGGAGGATGGGGAACTTCGGATGGACCGCGTTCTCTTTTCTACCGACACTATTCCCCCGGTACGATCCTCGATACTTCGGCAGGAGTTGAGTATCAGTTTCCAGTTGCGGCAGTGGATGCTGGCCGCTACATTCAGGTCCTTCAGGCGGAACTCCGCGCCATTGCGAGTCGGCTCGTCATGCCGGAGTTCATGCTTACGGCAGACGCAAGTAACGCGAGCTATTCTTCCACCATGATCGCGGAAGGACCAGCCGTCCGTATGTTTGAGCGTCTCCAGAAGGAACTGATCTCTGAGGACATTCAGCTATTTCGCCGCGTTTTGCTTCATGGCGTACAGGCCGGAAGGCTGCCGATGCAGGTACTCACGGATGTACGGATCTCCGTGATCCCGCCTCGACTGTCTGTTCGGGATCGTTTAGAGGAAGTGCAGGCTGGAAAGATCCTCGTGGAACTCGGTGCAATGAGTGTCGAGGAATTGCGGGCAAGGTTGGGTACCTGAAGACCTGAAACTCCGACCCTGAAACCTAATTTAGGAAAAAGAAAAAAGAGAAAAGAGAAAAGAGAAAAGAGAAAACTGAATAGGTGGTCTGGAGTGTACAGGAAATGTACAAATGAGAGTCGGAACGGTGGGTGATTGAACACTGAAAATCAGTGAATTACTGGAAATTTCCTCCGATTTTGGCAAAATATGGGCGGTTTGGGGAAGATGTGTGAATTGGATTCGTGAACATTTTTTTCATCAGAGCCCAACTGATTTTCAGTATTCAGAAAGACCAGTTCGTATTTTGAAAAAAAGAAAAAAGGGATTTGCTATGACGAATTTTGATTCGCGGAAAGATATTCGGTTGTGTTTTCAAACGCACGCCTGTTCTCAGAATGAAAGCTTGCCATCTGCGATCTCGGCAGAGCAGGGGACTGTAACGTGTGATCAGGAAAAGTATGATCCGGAAAAGTATGATCCGGAAAAGTGTGATCCGGAAAAGCGCAGATCTGCAAAGCGTGAGCCGGAAAAATCGGGAGCGGGAAAGTTGAGCGCGTCTGCATCGAGTACGTACAGAGACGTAAACGTCAGTACTCTGGCGAATTCGACCAATCAGGCGCGGATCGAGGCGTTTTCGAATGCGGTCAAAGAGATCTTCGGCGACGTTTTGGATGCTCGATTCTACGGAAACGTAACGTTTCATTTCACGGTCCAGGGAGGGATCATTCAGACGATCCGTTCTGGTGTGGAACGTTCCATCCGCTGAAAGAAAAGACGGTTTTTCGAGTTTCGATAGACTGAAATTTGGCACATTCGGCATGTGTGGATCTGTTCTGCTGAGATACAGAAAAGCTGCAGAAATACATGGATCATTCAACACGAAAAAAGATGAAAAAGCATGGAGCGCACGAAGTGATTTGGAAGATTTTTTTGTCTCATTTCGTATCTTCCGTGAAATTCGTGTTCGGGGACATTCACATCCCTTTCTGTTCACTTCTGTGATTTTTCGGTGTTTTGGGATTTTCCGTGGTGAAGATCATGATACCGATCGGTACGCCGATGCCGAATCGACCTGAAATTTTGTTTTAGAGGGGGCTGACAGCCTCATTTGGGAAAGGAAGGATTTTTTATGAAGAAAAAGAAATTGGAACTCATTGCAGATCCAGGACTGTTTCTAGAGTATGCACAGGCGGACGCTTCGTCACGTCTTGATCGTGAAAATGCAGTACTTCATGGTGTGAAGATCCTCGGATTCGTTTCACTCAACGGCAGACGCTACACTGTCGAGGCACTGGAACGTGCGTGCGCACTCTACGAAAATGCCAAGGTGAACGTAAATCATCCTAGGCATTCTCCGCAGGCTCCGCGAGATTATCAGGACAGGATAGGAAATATTCGGAATGTCCGCTTTCAGAAGAACGAAGGACTTTATGCTGACTTTCATTTCAATCCGCGTCACCCGCTGGCGGAACAGCTGATGTGGGATGCGGAACACGCTCCGGAAAATGTTGGATTTTCCCACAATATCGCGGCAAAGACGGCGACGCAGAAGGACGGTTCTCTTTTGGTCGAGGAGATCTTGCTCGTTCGCAGTGTCGATCTCGTCGCAGACCCGGCGACCACGCACGGTCTCTTTGAGTCTCAGGGGGCCGCTGCGGATGTTCGGATGGAAACCTTGAAAGAAAAAGAAAAAATGGCTGGAGAGTCGGAAGATGCCTCTTGCGTGACTTCGTCTGTGTCTGTGTCGGACTCTCTTCCTTTGAAAAACGGTGCTTCCTCACGTACGGAAACTGCCGTTTCTGCGAGAACGGACTCTTTCGAAACGGAGCCTCTGTCCGAAAATGCAGCAGCGGCCCCCGCCGGTTCACGAAAAGGTCATTCGAAGACGGAACTTTTGGTGTCTTCGACGGATGAAAAAGAAGTGTTGGAAGCACTTCAGACGGAGTTCGGCGAGCTTCAGGAAGAGATCGGAACGCTGCAGGAAGAGATCCTGACTCTGCGCCGTCAATTTCAGGAAATGTTGCGGTTTTCCCGAAAGATCTCCGTTCCGGTGTGCCGTGCTCCGCAGGTTCCCTTCCGTGAAAACGAGCTTTCAGTGGCGGAGTTCGTGACCCGTTTGAAGTCAGATGCGCGAGTTCACTGATTTTCCGGGACGCCCAGATGTGTGATTTTGTGCAGAAATTTTTAACTGGAAAGAAAAAGTGGTTCAGGATTTTATGGAAAGGAGCGAAAAATGTACCGTTTGAATTGGAAATGGGGAGAAACTTCTCCGATCTGTGCACGAGTGTCTGCTGAAACGGACGTTCATGCCGGGGATCTTCTCTGGCTTGACTCGGACGGAATGGCAAAACCTGCTTCGGAATTTCCGAAATCGACGGATCTGGCAGGGACGCAGACTGCATTCAGTCTGAAATTCCTTGGGATCGCGATGCAAAGCAGTCCGCTAGGCAAAGAAAGTGCCATTCGGACCGCAACGACGGGGACGTTTGAGTTTGATGATGAGACACAGGACGGCGTTCAGGAAATTCTGGGAACGTACGTCGGTGCGAATCTGAATGCTGCGCAAACGCATCTTCAGCGTTCTTCCGTCGTGGCAGTCTCGAGTGCGAAATGTGCGTTTGGGCGCATCGTCCATCTGGAAAATGTTCCGGTCGGAAAGGTATTTGCCGCGATCGTTTCGACTGTCATTCGCGGCGGAGTTCCCGGTTCCGATCCGCATCACGCAGTCTAAGACACTTTTCCGGATCTAAGTTTTTTCAGATATTTTCATTTGTTTTGTTTTGTTTGTTTTAATTTTGTTTTAGCTCAGAAAGGAAATTTTTCATGAGATCGATCAATAGCCGTGAATTGAAACGTCGTGTGGAACTGGATGGACTCCAGAAGACGACGGAGCATCTTGCCGAGGCGATCGAAAGCCGTCAGCTGCGTCCGGAAGAGTTCAGTCTGCGCGATCTTGCGGAAGCCCTGATCCCGGATGGTTCGGAGTGGGTCCGTGCGCTGGATCCGTGCGGCGGAATGGCTTTGACGGAAAGCGAGGGGGTGAATTCGACGGCGTTTCTGAACATTACGGGCCGGATCATCAGCGCGAAGATCCGGGATTCCTATGAGCAGGCGGCGTTTAAGGCTTCCAAACTCGTTTCGGTCATTCCGTCGCGTCTTTCCCGTGAACGGATCCCGGGCGTGACGCGGATCCAGGGAAGTGCCATGGAAGTCGGAGAGGGAATGGCGTACCCCAATGCCGGATTTGGCGAAGAGTATGTCGACACTCCGGAAACCGAAAAACACGGTCTCATCGTGCCGGTCACTCGGGAAGCCGTCTTTTTTGACCAGACCGGCCTCGTGCTGAAACGGGCGGCGGAAGTTGGCGAAACGCTTGGCGCTGACCGTGAAAAACGGATCCTAGACGTCATTCTAGGCATTAAAAACACCTACACGAGAAACGGGGAAACGTTTAACACGTACTACTCCGCAGGCGATGATGGGCCATGGGTGAATCGAATTGCCGGCAATGAGCTGAAAGACTGGGCGAATGTGGACGCTGCGGAACAGCTTTTCGCGGAAATGTGCGATAAAACGACGGGTGAACCGATCCTCATGAACCCCAACGCGGTACTGGTCATGCCTGGCAAACGGTTTACGGCAGCGCAGGTCTTTTACCCAGGAAATTCGGTCTGGTCGAATGGAGACGGAACGCAGCAGGTCGCGATGCGGAACCTCTTTGGCGACTATTCGGTTCAGAACAGTCCATACGCTTACCATCGGCTCATCGCCAGCGGCGTGACGGCGCAAGAGGCTGCGAAATACTGGTTCATCGGCGATTTCAAACGCGCGTTTGCGTACATTGAAAACTGGGGCTTGACGGTTTCACGTTCGAGTTCACTGAGTGAAGCGAGTTTCACGCAGGACATTCTGGTGCGATTCAAGGCGAGCGAACGCGGAGTGCCTGCCGTTCTGGATCCGTGCTGCGTCATTTGCTGCACCGGCTGAACGTGTTAACGGAGAGCCAATTTTGAGGCTGTGAAGCAGTTTTTCGCGGGAAAAGGAAGGCGGATCCTTCGGCTTTTTCAGGATCGTTCGTGATTTTGCCGGCAAATTTCCAGTTTTCCCCCGTTCCTGCTTCACGGCAGGCCTCATTTTTTCATTTTATTTTCATTTCATTTTCATTTTCATTTTCTTCATTTTGGGGTCTTTTAGATCCGCGCTTTTTTCAGAGGATAAAATGCTCAAAGCTCAAACCTGTACATTGACCTACGCAGCCTGGAATTCCAGCGACGGCTCGCTCTGCACGAATGATGCCGCGAACCATACGTGCCGGATCTCCAAAAACGGCAGTATTCTGACGTCTGCGTCAAATTCTCCCGTGGAGATCGGATACGGTCTCTACGCACTGACGCTGACGGCTTCGGAGACGAATGCCGAAACGCTCGCACTTTCCGTTACCAGCAGTTCTGCGGGAGTCGTCATTCCGCCGGTCTGCGCCGTTTTTCATGACCCGGATGAATTCAAGGCGGACGTTTCTTCGATCCCGGCCAACGTGTGGAGCGTTTCCGGACGTACGCTTACCGGGACGGTAGATGTTTCGCCGGCCTCCGTTTCTTCCATCCAGAATGGAGTGGCGACTGCGTCTGTTCTGGATTTCGTTTCCCAGAAAGCGGATTCTATCGAAACGAAGTGCAGCTCGATCAACACGACCTGCGGGAGCATCAGCACGACATGCGGTTCCATCAATGCGGCGTGCGGTTCCATCAGTGCATCGTGCGGGACCATTAATTCGACATGCGGTTCCATCAATGCGGCGTGCGGTTCCATCAGTGCATCGTGCGGGACCATTAATTCGACATGCGATTCGATCGAAACGAAATGCCGTTCTTTGTCGGATTCCTGCAGTGCGATCCAGATCCGTACGAATCTGATTCCGGATCGCCCTGCCGCTGTTGGGAGCGCTATGACGCTGACGGATGCCTACGCTCACCTTCAGACGCTGAATCCGCACACGATCGCGTCGGAAGTCCTCAGTTTCGATATTTCGAATGTGGAGGCTGTTTCTGCAGTCTATTCGCTCTGCACGGTCATTCTCGCGCAGCTCCAAAGTTCTGTCGATGGTTCATCGTGGACCATTTACCGCACGGACGGCGAGACGCAGCACACCGTGAGGAGCGTAGAAGCCGCAGATGATTCCATGCCGATCACGGGGGTCTTTGCATCATGAGTAGTTTGCCGAATATCACTGCTTTCACGGATTTTTTTCGCCGAGTCCTTGGCTGGAAAAATGCTAAAGAGTATATCGTGCCGCTTCTGGAACGCAAAAAACGGACTCCTGCGGGCTGCGTTCATGTGCCGACGGCGGAGAAAGTTCGGATCCGTCCGTGATTTTTTCGCCGCTGTCTCGCGTTTTTGTGCTTCGGAAACCGCAGTCTCGCATTTCAGGTATCCTGCGGTACTGGTGAGTGACGGCGGCTGCGGTGTGTTTCTGCTTTTTATTGGAGGAGATCATTTTCATGACTCAGGCAAAAATTTTTTACGGAACGGTCTTTCCCGGAAGTTCCGCCGTTTTTTTGGCGCGTGTCGTCGGTGAGTATTCCGAAACTCTCAAGCGCAGGGAACTGCTTTCGGGAAACTATTCCGCGTATCTTGTGGATCCGCTTTCTCCGGAGGTCCTAACTCCGATCGAGGAACGGCAGAAGGTGGAACTGGATCTGGATTCCGTCTTTTTCAATGCGCTGCAGATGGACTCGTCGTGGGACTGCGACTCGGAGGGATTCAATTTTCGGCACGTTCCGGAGATCGGCGGTTCGGAGCTTTTTGCGCTTTCCCGAAGATTTTATCAGCTGGATTACGAATTTCATCTTCTTGATGAAAAACGTCTTCCTGCGCGGATCCAGTTCCGCGTCATGACGCGCTGAGAAACTCTGGACGTTTCAGGCTGGCGCGTACCGGTCCGAGCCGTGAATCTTGCCACTGAGAATACTAAAACGCACAGAAACACACTGGAATGGGAAAAAGGGGAAGGCAGGGAAAGTGTCCTGACACGAATTTCACGGAAAACACGAAAAGATGCAAAAGAATTTTTTAAAATTTAAAAATGTTCGTGCGGGCTGTTTTTTACTGCTTTTTGTGTTAAGATCCATGTTTCTCTGTGAGTTTTCTGTGTTTTCAGTGGTAAAACTGGTACGTTGCTGCCGGATGGATTTTTTGGTTTTCTGTTTGGTTCCAAAGAAAGGAATTTTTATGAGTTCACCATTGACACCCATTTTGAAGATCCGCGCTCAGACGCTTGCGATGATCGATGAGCTGACGCAGTCGCCGAAGCCGACGTATTCCGTCGAGAATCAGTCGGTTTCGTGGGAAACGTACTTAAAGCAGCTTCAGACGACTGTGACCTGGTGTGACCAGCAGATCGCGGCGGCTGAACCATTTGAGATCCGCACGACTGCTGGAACTTGACGTGACGGAGTTGGAACCGTCTCGGAATATCCAGCGGTCCTGAAGCAGTTTTTTCATGCGGACCTCTGGCGTTTCTGGATACCGGGATGGAGCTGTTTTGTATTTTGGGATCCGGATGTATCGGTCATCCGGATGGACTTTGTTTTTTTCATGAAGAGAGAAATGGAAATTTCCGATGAACAAAATTTTTCCTGAAGAAGATTTTCTGGTGTTTGACCGGAAAGAAACGCTGAACTGGACGCGTCCTCTCAGCGGGCTTTTTTGTCCGATCGCGGATGCGCTCCGGCTTTCCTGTCTGGAGCGTGTTCAAAATTCTTCCCCAGTCGGCATGGAAGAGGCGGTTTGGGTCTTTCCTAAAAAATCCCTTTCTTTTAAGGAACCGATCCCGGGGGATTGGCTCATTGACTCGCAAAATGTACGATGGACGGTCTCCAAAGTTCAGAATTTAAGTGTCCGAAACTGCTGGAAATGTACGACGGTGGACCTTCTTCGGCATTTTCAGCTGACGGAAACGCTGGATCTTTACCGTCCGCGCTGGCAGCTGGATGCTTCCGGGGCGCCTTTTCCGGAGTACTTTTTGTTTCGGCCGGGAATTCCTGCGAAGATCCTGCCGCAGGATCATGAACAGATCATCGAGATCCATATCGCGGAACCGGAAACTCCCGTTTTTTACCGTGACTGCTTCATGACGCCGTCGAATCAAATGTTTCGTGTCGTTGAGATCAAACCGGCCGCCGTCTGGTCTGATTTTTCCAGAATTTTTTGTAAGGAGGTAACGCAATGAATATCGCACAGAAGATCCGTGAAGTTTGGAGTCTTTCTCCGGGGTTTTGTGTTCTCGTACCTGTGGAGTCGATCACATTTGGCATGACCGTTAGCGAAAAATTACCGTACGGTATCATTTCCTCAATGGAGACCTGGCCGTTTTCCGTTACGAATCGTGGTCCGTCCGGGCGGCGGTGGGAAGCTGTTTTGGAACTACATCTTCCAAGTATGGCGGCTGCCGACACGATCCGGGAGGAAGCGGAGGATCTTTTTATTCCGGAGAATCAGTGCTCGCTCCTCTCTGCCAAAATGGAGTGTCTGGAGGTAAACCACTGGAAAGTCCTGCTCGAGCTCGCTGCGTGGGAACAGAGAACTTTCGGAGAATGAGGCGGGGCGTGAAGGAAAGTATCTGGTTTTTTGTTTTTTGTTTTTTGTTTCAGTTTGTTGGCAAATAAAAGGAGTTTTTCCAATGTCCATTTCACTTGAAACCCGTTTGGTCTCAGAGCTTTCCTGGAATTGGCAGGATCTTTCGACTCCGGGATCTGCGACACGAACTCAGGGACGTTTTCGTCGGAATCTTGCATTTTCCGGAGGAGTACAGGCTTCTGATCCGTCTTCTTCGGGAAACAGTAGTGATGCTGTGTCGGCCGACTCGCCTGCCGTAGATGCGCTTTGGTTTCTGGAGAATGCAGAGGTCGCACCTTTTTCCGGGGTGATCTTCAATTTGGATGAAATGATCCAAGTAGTTTACGGGAACGGTATTCCGATCCGGTTTGCGTCGCTCTGTACGCTTTACGTTTTTAATCGTTCGGAAATGACTCCGCTCGTTCTGGTAAATGCAGGTTCAACGGCCGCGTCTAATGTTTTGGACGGTACTCTGGTGAATGTCGTTGTGCCGCCTGGCGGTCATTTTGTGCTCTGCGATCCGGCATCCAGCTGGACGGTCACCTCTGCGCGGAATGAACTCCAGATCCAGAATCTCACTTCTACGCTCCTCACCTACGATCTGCTCCTGACCGGGACGCGGGGCGTGGTATGAGTCTTTAAGTGTTTCATTTCGTTCCGTTTCATGTTCGGGAACGCGGATCTCTATTTTCATTCACTGTTTTTTATTTCAGGGAGTTTTGCATGGCGAATAAAATTTCTGTACCGCAGACGACGGTCTCATTTTTTGAACTGGCCGGCTCGCCGAGAGAATCTTTCACGGCAGAGGGATTTCAGGCTGTCCGGCAGTTTCTTGTCCGGTGGGAAGATAGGGAAAATTTTGCGCGGGATGTTTTAGGAAATTCAGACATTTTCAACTACCGAACGTCCACTTTTTATCCGAATCGGCCTTCCGTTTTTCCCGTCCATCTGACGTTTCAGCCGGCGGATGAGAAGACGCTCACCCGTCAGGAGATCTCGGCGCTTCATCTTGGTCTGAATTCCTACGATGGATGGGCATTGGCGGAGATCAAGTATGAGACACTGACGGAAACGGATCTGGATCTCGGGATCGATGCGGAATCCGGAACGCGCCTGACGTACCGCCTTTCGTGGGAGGCCGTCGATACGGAATTGCCGACAGCTCCCGGGTGGGTCTGGGAAGATACGCAGGAAGCCGTCCCGCAGGATTTCAAGGTGATCCAGAGGATCCCGCAGGCACTTCACGTCATTGTCTGGTCACAGGTGCAAAACCCGCCGTGGGTACGGATCCAGGAAACTCAGGGAAAAGTCAACGCCTCGGAATTTCTGGACTGTCCGCCGGGTACGCTGCTTTTTGAAGGTGCGTCGGCAAACAAACTCTACCGTGCGACCTTTGAAGACGGCGAATCGCCATACTGCTGGGCTATCACGTTTACGTTTCGGCAAAAGGCGGTCCATCACGGCGGCTCGGTGTTCGGGTGGAATCATTTTTTCAGGGCGGACGACGGGAAATGGGCCATTCTAGAGAATCATGGTGAGCCGATCTATGATCCTGCGGATTTCGCTCCGCTTTTCGAGCAGGAGGCTTAAGAGAGCCGTTTTTTCATAAAATACGCACCTGATGTTCCATTTTCTGCTGATACCGAGTATTGGCGGATCCGCAAGGAATGGAATTTCAGGTGCGTCTGTTTTTTGGTTCATCCGGAAACTGCGTACCCATTTCACCACAGAGGCCGCAGAAAACTCACAGAGAAACACGGATCTTATCGCAAAAAGCAGTAAAAAACAGACTGCTCGAACAATTTTCGATTTTTAAAAATCCATTTGCGTCATTTCGTATTTTCTGTGAAATTCGTGTCAGGGTTCGTTCACCGCCCTTTTTCTTTTCAGTGTGTTTCTGTGCCTCTTCTGCGCTGCGCTCTCTGTGGTGAGAGCGGACCAGGTCACACACTTGCCGGAAGAGTCTGTTTTTTAGTGCCGGAAAAGCGCGTTTAATTTGCCTTTTCCGCTGCCGGCTGATTCGGAGCATTTTCCGGGATCGGTTTATTCAGATATTTCGCCATGTAGCGGAGGGCTTTCGGAAGGAAAACGCACAGTGTGTCGCTGCTTTCAGGATGCGGGCTGAACGTGATGAGCATTCCGTTTCCGTACGTCGTCCGGACCATGGCGGGCGAGTTGACCTGAATGCCGGCTGGTGTGCCGTTTTTGGCGGTTTCACTTCGGAACCACGCCAGGACCTCGACCTGCGGCATATTCGGGTCGATGTTGATGTCGAAGACCGGTCCGTTAGCGTAGCGGACTTTCTGGATCCCGCGGAACTCTTCTCCAAAGACTTCTAGGCCTTCTTCTGTTAATTCAAGATCGAGATGCTCTTCTCCGCGAAGCCATTTCGGGCTTTTGGTGTTTCCGTTCAGGAATCCCTGCTGCATCGGAAAGTACGCGCCGGCGCAGATCCCCAAGTAACCGTTTCCGTCATGAACGAATTTCTTGAGGTTGGCGACCCCTTCCGGCTGCATCGATCTTGCCTGACCGCGACCGCTGCCTCCGGGAAGAAGAACGAAATCGAATCCTTCAAGAATGCCGTTTTTGATGTCTTCACCGCTGACTGGGGTACATTCAAACGCGCCGTCCTCTTCAAGAATATGCGCGATCCGTTTTTTCTGCATACTCAGACTGTAGATCGCGACCTTCAGTTTACCTGAAGCTGGAGTTTCAGCAGCCGCTTCCTGGCTCACTTCCGATGATCCGGAAGGTGCCGCAGGTTCGGTTGCCTGGAGGCAGGCTGCCGCGGTGAAAAGAAGGAATGAAAAAATGGAAAAACTAAAAATTCTGGCTCTCATTTGGACTCCTTAATGAAAGGTTTTAGTTGGACTGTTGGGATTGCAGATAGTGCAGGGCACGCGGAACGAAAAGGGTCAGTGTTTCACTGCCGCTGCTTTCTGGGTGCGGACTGAATGTGATGATGTGCCCTTTTCCGTAAGTCGTTTTGACCATGGCGGGCGAGTTGACCTGGATGCCGACCGGGGCATCGCCTTTGGAGACTTCGGTTCGGAACCAGGAAAGAACTTCGACTTTCGGGCCGTTCGGATCCACGTTGATGTCGATGATCGGGCCGTTATGGTAGCGGATGAGCTGTTTCTCTTTGAATTCTTCGCCAAATATCTCCACACCGGATTCCGTCAGCTCGACTTCCAGCATTGCCTGACCGCGCACCCATTTGGGGCTTTTCGTCTTTGCGTTCATGAACTCCTGCTGTATCGGAAAATACGCGCCGGCGCAGATCCCAAGGTAACCTTTTCCGGAATGAACGAATTCTTTGACTTTTTCCACGCCTTCCGGCTGCATCGAGGCTGCCTCACCGCGTCCGGAGCCTCCGGGAAGCAGGAAAAGGTCAAACTGATCCAAGATCCCGTCCCGAATGTCCTGACCATTCACGAGCTGCGTCTCGAAAGCTGGGTCTTTTGCGAGGATCTCTGCCAGAAGCGGCGGGGCTTTCTTCGCGACGCCCTTATCCTGGTAGATCGCGACTCGGATCGTTTCTGCAGCCCAAAGGTTCAGACTCATGCAGAAAAACAAAATGGCGAAAAGAGAAGAAAACGCAAGTTTGGGAAATTTCATTTTGAAAACCTTTTCTGAATTTTATCGGAAAGAGGAAAGGAGCAAAACGGCCCCTTTCCTAAAGTTTGATTCTGAAAAACATACGTCTCATTCCATCACGTAAGGAATTTCAGACTTCTCGCCCTGCTTCCAGCCGATCTTGACTTTCGAGAGATACCAAGTCTTCCCCTTGGTCGGATTTCCCTGGAAGAAGAGGTACGTCTGTCCATCGCGGTCTTGGAAAATGCCGGGGTGACCGGATTCCGAGCGGTTCCACTGACCTTCCGGGCCGTTCGTGATGAATGGGACGTCCCAGAGGCGTGTGTAGTTGATTCCGTCGTCGCTCACCGCCACGCCGATGTGCTGCGGGTCATTGTTGTACCCGCCTGCGTAGAACATGTACGCACGGCCATTGCGTTCAATGACGGTCGGTGCTTCGATGCAGCGGGTCTCCCACGGAAGTTCCGGTTCCAGGATCGGCGCATCTTTCGCGAGTTTCCAGTTCGGACGACCAAGCTCATCGCGGTCATCAGCGACGGCGACGGCGAGTTTCTGGATCTTTCCGGCAGGATCGCGAGTCGCGACGTAAAGGAAACACTTGCCTTTGAATTCAAAGAAATCTGCGTCGATCGCCCGTCCGTTCGACCAGTTACCGGAGGGGAAGAAGATCGGATTCTGTTCATGCGGCGTGAATTTGATCCCATCTTTCGACGTCGCGTAAATGATCGCGTCTTTCGGGCCGTTGCCGTAGGACTGATAGAAAATGTGGACCTGGTCATCCCAGACTTTGACGCATGGTGCGCCGCAGCCTTTTTTGTCGATCTCCGTCAGCGGCGGGATCACTCCGACCACGTCCCACTGAACGAGGTCTTTGCTCTCCGCGATGCCGATGCCCAGGCAGCAGTCGATGGGCGTGTCTTTGGTCGGGAAGATCGAGAAATACATGAGGTAACGGTCGCGGAACCAGATGATGGATGGATCTTTCGCTTTGTTCGGGACCCACTGTTCAAGTCCTTTGGTCTTTTCATTCGGGAAGAGCATTTCCGGCTCGGCGAGCGGCGCGAAGTCGGCGGGAGTGATGGAAACGGTCCCTTCCGGCACGGTGTAGAGGGCTTCGACTGCGTTTGCTGAGTTGACCGGCAGAAGCAGAGCAGAAAGAGCGATGCCGGATGAAACAGCGAGACCGGACGAAACGGCGGAAAGCATGGAAACGATCGTCTTACGTGTTTTTTTCATGCAGGATCTCCAATTTTTTTAAGGGCAGGTGTCTGTTTTCCCGGAATATCTGGGCGCATCAGGCCGATACCGGGCAAAAACGCGGTCGGAAACCGCACAACGTCCCCAGTTTAACACAAAATCACAAAAAAAGACAGGGGGGAGGAGTTGAAATTTTAAAGAAAAGAGGAAAAAAGGCTGGAATGTGCCCTGACACGAATTTCCCGAAAGATGCGAAAAGACACGAAGTTGTTTTTAAAAAATTCCATTGTTTTTAAAAAATTTCGTGAGATCCGCGTTTTTTCGTGCTTTTCGTGTTCCCTTTCAGTGTGACTCTGTGAGTTTTCTGTGTTTTCAGTGGTAAAACCGGGGCGCAGTTCCCGGATGGACCTGTTTTATTTTTGTTGGTCCCCCTTGCGGTATGCGGTTTTTTGGGGTAAAATGAAAGAAGATGACGTTGATGTATAAACTTGGGGATCTTTCTCCCTGGGACCTTTGTTTTGATAGATCGGAAATGCACATGAATGAGATACCGCACACGGATCGGTCTGCTGAAAAAGATCGGGCATTCGGGGGAACATTCGGGGCGAATACTTTAAACAGCATGGCGACGCTTCAGCCGGATGAGGTAAACTACGACATTCGGCAATTTGACGCTCTTCATCCCGGCTATCGGCTTGGCGAGCACCGGAATTACCGGCTCGTCCAGCACATTGCAACTGGCGGGATGGGGCAGACTTGGCTGGCGGAGCAGATCGAAGGTGGTGAAGTCGTCCGGCAGGTCGTCTGCAAGATCCTCTCGGACAGGCTGCGCGGAAACGATTCGGCCATGACGGAAGTCAGGCGGGTCTTCCATCTCACAAAAATGCTGAGTCACCCGAATATCTGCCCGATCCACGGAATGTTCCACGACCCGGATTTCGGATGGTTTCTCGTCATGGCGTATGCTGAGGCTGGAACACTTCGCGACTGGTTTCTCGCGCAGCCGGGGTATGAACGCGGTATCCCGGTGAATTACGTGCAGGCGATCTTGTGTCCGATCGCGCAGGCTCTGGATCTGGCGCATTCCCGAGGCATCATCCACCGTGACGTGAAACCGTCGAACATCATGTTTACGTACCAGAACGGCACGCCGGTCCCGTGGCTCATCGATTTCGGGATCGCATCGCGGATCCATATGGTCTCCGGCACCATCCCGCATCCGGAATTCTGCCGTCTGGGGTCGGGAACGCCGCACTACATGGCGCCGGAGCAGTTTCTTTCACGTCCGCAGGATAAATCGGCGGATCAGTACGCGCTCGCTTCGACTGCCTACGAACTTCTTTCCGGCTCGCTGCCGTTTCAGGGAGAAAATCCTGTGGCGCTCGGTGTTCTGAAATCGACGGGGAGACCGTCGGTCGTCGAATGGCTGGACGCACGTACGAACCGTGCGCTGCAGAGAGCGCTTTCTCCCGAGCCGTCCGAGCGTTTCGATTCGTGTGTGGAATTCATTGAGGCGCTGACGCAGGGGACGGAGCCTTTGCTGTCCTTGAGTTTTTCGCAGGAATTTCTTTCAAGGATGGAAAAAGAGGAAGAGGAAAGAAAAAAGAAACGCAGTGAGGAGGCCTGGAAAATTTTAGAGCCGAATTCTCAGCAGGAGTCGGTCTTTTCCGGAAAAAATCTCCGGAAAAACCGCGGAAACTTAAAAGAAATCGAAAAGGAAAGCGCAGGCTGTTCATTCGGATGCCTTCTGTTTTGTCTTTTTATGCTGCTTTGGGGGTCTTGTGAGCAGCAGAAGCGTTTTACGTATCTTCCTGACGCGGAGGGAGCTTTGGTATCGGAAAGCGTACAGGAGATGCCGAAGATCCCGAAAGTTTTGTGTCTGAAATGAACCCGCAGAGTTCGCATTTTGCCGGTTTTATTCCAGTTTTCCGCTTTCTCTTTCCGTCGGAATGGAGTGCTGGGCGAGGTACTGCTCGATGCGCAGGAGCTGATTATATTTCGAGGTCCGTTCGGTACGTGAGACGCTTCCGGATTTGATGAAGTCCGCCTGTACCGCCACGGCAAGGTCCGAGATGAAAGAGTCGGTCGTCTCGCCGCTTCGGTGACTGATGATGGTGCGCAGACCATGTTTTTTCGCGAGCCGGATCGCCTCGAATGTTTCCGTGAGCGTGCCGACCTGGTTCGGCTTGATGAGGACCGCATTCGCGGCGTGTTTCTGGATGCCGGTCTTTAAAAGATCCGTATTCGTGCAGAAAAGGTCATCGCCGACGATCTGCAGCTTCCTGCCGAGCAGTTCCGTCAGCTGCGTCCAGCCGTCCCACTCATCCTGCGCCAAGCCGTCCTCGATAGAGCAGAGAGGGTAATCTTCGCTCCATTTTTCGTAAAGCCGGATCAGTTCCTCCGTCGAGTACTGCGTCTCACCGAGCCGGTAGTGTCCGTCTTCAAGAAAAAGCTCATTCGCGGCGGTGTCTATGGCGATCTGCATTTGCTCTCCCGGAATGTATCCCGCACGGCGCATCGCATCCACGAGAAGCTCGAATGCCTGCTCATGGGACGGGATATTGGGTGCAAAACCCCCTTCATCTCCCACATTTGTCGAGAGTCCGCGTTCTCGAAGGAGCGTTTTCAGTGCGTAGAATGTCTCACAGACGGCCCGCAGCGCGTCGCTGAAACTTCGGAAGCCCTGCGGAACGAGCATGAATTCTTGAATGTCGAGCGGATCATCTGCGTGAACGCCGCCGTTAAGGACATTCACCATCGGTACGGGGAGCGAATGCGCGAAAAGGCCGCCAAGATGCCGAAAAAGAGGTACGCGGAGAGAATTGGCTGCCGCTCGTGCACACGCAAGCGAAACACCGAGCACTGTGTTTGCGCCGAGGTTCCGTTTATCGTGCGTTCCGTCCAGCTCGATCATTCGGTCATCGATCCTGCGCTGATCCCGTACGTCTTCACCGCGCAGTTCCTCCGAGAGGATCTTGTGCACATTATGGACGGCCTGCCAGACGCTTTTGCCATTGTAGAAATCGCGGATACCGTCACGCAGTTCGACCGCTTCGTGCCGTCCTCGGCTCAAACCGCTGGGGACGGAGGCTGTTCCGATGGTCCCGTCTGCCAGATGAACGTCCACTTCCACCGTCGGCATCCCGCGGCTGTCGAGGATCTGCCGGGCACGGATCTTTTCGATCGTTATTTGGGTTTCGTGCATTTTCCTGAACTCCTGAAATCGGTTTTGCGCATTCTGTTCCATTTTCGGAACTGTATCAGATTTTAGTTCAGAAGACAAGAAAAACAGAACGGGCAGTGTGCCGAAACACGATCTGCCCGCCCTGCCGAGGTAATGTTTTAGAATTTAGCAGCGTTTATTTCTTCGCTTTGCGGTTTCTGCGTGCAATGCCGAAAACTCCCAGCCCGCCGAGGACCAAAAGCGCCCACGTGGCAGGTTCCGGGACGGCGCTGGTGCCCGTGATGTTCAGGACCAGTGCTGTTTGGTTTTCGTTGAGGCTGATGTTCAGCAGGCCGCGGTCTTCCATGGCGAGGATCGTGTTGCCCGTCGTGATGGCGCCGTCCACGGTGATTTCGCCGCTGAGCGTCACGCTGCTCGGTGCGTTGATGGCGATCGGCCCGGAAATTCCGGCGGTTCCTTTACCTGTGAGGTCCACCGAATCGCCGGAAACGACCGCGTTGTCGGCCGATTCGGACTTGAGCGTCACGTTATTGAGCGTCAGGTCGGCGATGGGCATCATCGCGCCGGTCATGGCGAACGCGGTGAGGGCACGGCGAAGTTTTGTTGTATTGGTTTTCATGATTTTACCTCTCGTTGGGATCGTTCGTATTTCAACCGATATTCGACGTTTTTCTGTTCTTCCGCAAGAAACTAAAAAACAGGATATATCGGTACTGCGGAAAATTATCGTAAAGCCATGAACGTTTTTTGAAAAAATTCATCTAAACCCTCACCCCCCCCGCATTTTAACATGATGGCAGAGTTTTCTGGTCCGTTACAATTTAAAAATAAAAAAGATCCGGAGGAAAACCGGATCCTGTTTTAGAAAACGCAGAGATTATCTGGTTGGAATATTTTTACTTTTTCTCAAGCGGCAGGATGGTGATCCTTCGGAATTCAAAGCCCGCAAATTCGGACTGGATCTGGATCTTTCCGCAGGAAGGCTTCACATTGTATGCACGGTTCGCGACGACTCCGTTGACGATATTCGTAATCGTGTCCCCGTCGCAGATGACCTCGATCGTGTTCCACTCGCCGATCGGTTTTTCGAGATCCTGCGCCCCGCGGAAACCCTTCACGTCCTCCCAGCGCGGATCGCGTCCCCACCAGTCGATACGTCCGCCATTGATCGTCTGCGGTTTGCCATTTGGGTCGTAGATCCAGCAGCCCTTCGGACTTTTCTCATCTTTGACGTTTGCCGTGACTGCAAAATCCTCGCTTTTGTCCCCGACGACGATGAAGTCGCCGGCACCGCCTTCGATGATGTTGCACTCGATGGAGTACATCCAAGTCCCGTCCCACGCACCGTCCTCGCCAACGGAATGCAGCAGGATGCCGCAATCGCGCGTTCTCTCCTCACGCGGAGGAAGCGCCGCCCCGGTGTATCGGTACTCTACGATGAGTCGGTAATTCTCGAACGCTTCATGTGTCGTGATGCAGCCAAGTTTCTCGCCGGAGATGCAGATCTTTCCGTCCCGCACGGTAAAAACGCCGGCCGTGTCGTTCTCTTTTCCTTCATCTTTGATGTATCGGTACCAGTTCGTCAGGTCCTTGCCGTTGAACAGTTCTCTCGCTTCCGTCACGGGCGTCAGAGTCGGCTCGACAGCGTGAATTTCAGGGCAAAAACTCCCCAGCAAACAGCAGACGGCAGCGAAACGGCCCCACGCGGTAATTCGGTTTTTTTTCATGCGGAAGTCTCCTTAAAAGGCAGGTCTGGCAGGTTATTTCACAAAAACAGTCAAGCGATTTTCCAAGATCCGGACCTCAACAGGCAAATTTCCTCCCGGATCCCCGTCTAGCTGGAAAGGCACGACCGCGTCGGTACGCTGGCCCGGAGTGAGGGTCAAACGGAAATTCCTCCCCTTCCGCATCGTGCACCGCCACCAAAAACGATGGATCCCCCCAAGCTGTGCCAAGAGCGACAGAAGCGACCCGCTCCAAAGCGACCCGCCGCGCCAGAGACAGACGTTCAGCTCGCCGTCCCACTCCTTCGCACCCGGTGCGATCGGGATCCCCCAGCCGTACTTCGGAATGTTGCAGATGAACGCCCACGGCCGATCGTACGTCTCACCCGTTGGCGAACCGTCGTCGTTGAGGAACTCGATACGGACTTTTGGGAATCGGTAGGACAAAATGGACCGGAAGATCGGTTTCATGTACGACAGATAGTTGATGTGCGCCCCCTTCGGATTGCTCATTCGCGCCGCATGGACCTGGTTGACCACCTCGGCGTCGAATCCGCACCCGATCATCACGAGAAAAATACGTCCGTTCGCTTGGACTGCATCCATCGGCATGACTCGTCCGGCAAGGATGAGCTTCGCAAACTTCCGCGGATCAAAGGGATACTTCAGCCGTTTCGCCAGAATGTTCGCCGTCCCGCTGGGTAAAAGCGCGATCGGAACTCCCGGCTCGGTTCGATTCGTCAGCTCCGCCGCCGTTCCGTCACCGCCGACTCCAATGAGCGCACGCAGTTTTCCCTCGCGATACAGCGAGTTCGCCCGTTCCGCGACCAGTGCCAGGTCTGTCAGGATCTCGACCTCAAGCCCGCCTTCACGCAAGGAACCCGCGAGAATTTCTGCACGTTCGCGCGAGGAACGCCGACCCGCTTTAGGATTCAGCGAAAGGATCACGTGGGTGCAGGATGGCGGAAGTGTTTCGATCCGAGGAGTTGGCTGCGTCATGGTATATCTGTGCGAATAAAATAAGGTGAAAATCAGCAAAAATGGACACAAAAAAAACCTTCAACCACCAGGTTGGCAGGATTATTGGAGAGCCCGTAGATTAAAGGCGGACACCCGAGCTTCGATTTCCTGTGATGCGCGTTCTCTCGAGGAGTCACACGCAGATACATTCTCCGAAGACATCTAAAACGGGTTCCTTACGAGCTCATTATCGGCTCACCAATAGGTAGTTCCCGCCTGTTAGGCGTTGAAGGTTTTTTGAGCTGAGATCTTTCCTCAACTCTGGTGTAAGTATACCACTGAAAAGGATTTTGTGCAAGTGCCCATCCTGACATTTTTCCAGAAAAACCTCAATTTTCTTAAAATTTTTTCTCAAAGCCATTCAGAAACCACCTGTATGGGGTATTTTTGCTTTGGTGTTATTTCTGTTTTCGAGATAATTTTTGTCTTTTCCCATTTTTTTATCGTCAGCACGTAAATGAAAAAATTTTTGCCCTCCCCCCCTTGACGAAAAAAGTAAATGTGGTAGAATGTGCTTCATATTCAGGGGAATCGTGTAATGGCAGCACAAATGATTCTGGTTCATTTAGTTGGGGTTCGAGTCCCTATTCCCCTGCTAGCGTGATCGGCGGCTTTCGGGGCGCCGGTCGGAGCGTGGAGGCGGAGTCACTGACCGCCGATTGAGACCGTGTTTTATGGGGTCTCGTCGTTTCGGAGCGCACGTTAAAAATCGCTTGCTAGGTCGTTAGGGCAGGCGATTTTTTTATGGTTTTTTGAGAGGGGGAATGGGTTTTCTTGACCTATTCCCCCTTTTCCGAGTGAAAGGATAAAAAATGCCAGAACCAGTGAAAATGACGCCGATCATGAAGGAGATCGCCGGCGTGAAGATCGCAGACCTCGTCGGTGAGTTCGGGACGCCGCTTTATGTGTATGATGAAGCGCGGATCCTTTCCCAGCTTAAGGAGCTGGAACGGTTTGATGTCGTCCGCTACGCGCAGAAAGCGTGCAGCAATCTCGCGATCCTGCAGATCCTGCATCGTGCGGGCGCGAAGGTCGATGCGGTCAGCGCAATGGAGATCCTCCGCGCTCTGAAAGCCGGTTTCAAACCCCATCCGGAAACGGAAGATGAGATCCCGGAGATCGTCTACACCGCAGACATTTTCGACCGGGATGCGCTGGAGCTGTGTGTGAAGTACGGTATCCACGTCAACTGCGGGTCGATCGACATGATCCACCAGCTCGGAAAGGCGATGAATGCGTGTCCCGATACGGAATACCCTGTCGAGATCACCCTGCGGATCAATCCCGGTTTTGGTCATGGCCACAGCCAGAAAACGAACACGGGCGGACCCCTCTCGAAACACGGTATCTGGTACCAGGATATTCCCACTGCTCTGGCAGTCGCCGGCCGGTACGGTCTGATGATCACGGGACTGCACATCCACATTGGGTCGGGAACGGATTTTGAACACCTTGCGCAGTGCTGTTCTGCGATGAAGGATTTTGCGATGACCGTCGGAAGCTCTGTCCACACGATCAGCACCGGCGGCGGTCTGCCCACCGTCTACCGGGAGAGTGATGAGTACGTCGACATCGAGAAATACTACGCGCTTTGGGATAAAACGCGCTGTGAGATCGAGCAGATGAACCAGACGCCCATCACGCTGGAGATCGAGCCGGGACGCTATCTTGCGGCGGAAAGCGGATTCATGCTTTCGGAAGTCCGGGCGGTGAAAACGCAGGGGGGGACGGATCTTTTCTACCTTCTCGATGCCGGATTCAACACGCTGGCGCGTCCGATGCTCTACGGTTCCTATCATCCGATGGCGATCTGTCCGCTCAATGGTGATCCGGAAGAAGAACGTCCGATGGTCAATGCCGTCGTGTGCGGTCCGCTGTGTGAATCGGGAGACGTTTTTACGCAGGAAGAAGGCGGTTTCGTCGTAACGCGCGAGATGCCGAGAGCCTGGACCGGCGACGTGCTCGTCATGGGAGGAGCCGGAGCGTACGGTTTCGTTATGGGGTCGAACTACAATTCGAAACTTTACGCGGCCGAAGTCCTCATTCGCGGCGGGAAACCGGTCTGTATCCGCAAACGGCAGACGTTTGAGCAGCTCGTGGAAAACGAGATCATGCTGGAAGACTGACGTTTTTTGAAAGAGATGCGCTGATCTGCTGATTTTCGAATACGAAATTCACGAAAAACGTGAAATTCACGAAAAACGTGAAATTCACAAAATAGCAAATTAAAGAAGCGGCGCATCAAATTTACCACTGAGAGCACAGAAAGGGGCACAGAGAAACACTGATTTTAAACACGAAAAGCACAAAAAAACGCGGATCTCACGAAATGTTTTTAAAATTTTTTAAAAACAATATTCGTGTCTTTTCGCGTCTTTCGAGAAATTCGTGTCAGGACACGTTCCCTTTCTTTTCAGTGTGTTTCAGTGCCTCTTCCGCGTTTTCAGTGGTAAAACATTTCTGGATCGGTACGCACTTTTTGGAAGGAAGGACCGTTTTTTTGTTCTCTTGACAGACGGCAGATTTTTTGCTAAAATCTTTTTATGGAAACGTTTATGGTGAGCGTTTCGTTCGTTTTGTTCCTTTTGTTCCTTTTGTTTGCAGACCTGCTGAAGGAATTTCCGTCATGCCCGATCCATCCAATCCTCCACTTCCGCCGGATGTACCGGCACCTCCTCCGCTTCCTGCGGGATCCGTTTCGGAGGCTGATCCGTCTGTTTCTTCCGTCGGCGTTTCTGTGTCGAAAGGGAGAAATCTCGCAGATGTTCTTCAAGAATTCTCCCAGCAGCAGAAGATGATGAAGGAGGAACTGCAGAAGATCATCGTGGGACAGGAAGAGGTCATCGAACAGCTTTTTGCAGCCATTTTCACGCGCGGACACTGTCTTCTGGAGGGAGTTCCCGGCCTGGCGAAGACGCTGATGGTCAGTACTTTGTCGCGGATCTTGGACGTGGATTTCAAGCGCATCCAGTTCACGCCGGACCTGATGCCGTCAGACATTACCGGAACGAATGTGCTGGATGAGGACGAGAATGGACGGCGAAATTTCCGTTTTGTGGAAGGCCCGATCTTTACGAACGTACTTCTCGCGGACGAGATCAACCGAACGCCGCCGAAGACGCAGTCTGCGCTGCTTCAGGCGATGCAGGAACGGGAAGTGACGGTCGGTCAGCATACGTACGCGCTTCCGGATCCGTTTTTTACGATCGCGACGCAAAACCCGATCGAGCAGGAAGGGACTTACCCGCTCCCCGAGGCACAGCTGGACCGATTCATGTTCAACATTCGGATCGACTATCCTGCGCGTGAGGAGGAGGAACGGATCCTTTCGCAGACGACGCGCCGGGAGAAAGTCGAAGTTCGGAAGATCCTTTCTGCCAAAGCGATCTCGAATATTCAGAAACTGGTGAATTCTGTGGCGGTGAGTCAGTACATCGTGAAGTACGTGACGTCGCTGGTGCGTGCGACCCGGCCGAAAGATGAATCTGCGCCGTCATTCATCCGTGACCTCGTCGATTGGGGGGCGGGACCGCGTGCGGGGCAGTTTCTCATTCAAGGAGGAAAGGCGATCGCGGCAATGGACGGACGCTTTTCCGTTTCGATCGACGACATTCGGCGTGTGGCGGTCCCGGTACTGCGGCATCGTTTGAGCGTGAATTTTCAGGCTCAGGCCGAGGGAATGACGAACGACATGATCGTTCAGCGTCTCATCGGCGCGATCCCCGCTCCACCGATCCCCAAGATGGAAAAATAGTGGAGCCTCTGCTAGGGGATCCCCCTGACGCGAATTTCAGGAAAAACACAAAAAAACACGAAAGGATCTTAAAAAATGGAGATCCTTTCGTGAAATTTATATTTTTGGGGGACCTTTTGTGTTTAAAATCAGATCCTCCGTGCTAAAATGCGCAAAACTCAGTCAAGACACGCATCGGGGTGTCCGTCGCGGATCATCTGGATCTTCTGCGGGGCGTAAATGTCCGTCACGTACGTGATCCCTTTACTGATGAGCGATTCGACCTCCATTTTGAAGCCGTGCTTGAGCATCTTTGCGATCTCTTCCTGCCATTCTTTTTTGTCTGCGAACCACGGGTAATCCGCGATCTGCTTTGCGCGCTTTCGGTCATTGTCGTTCAGGGCGATCGTAACGCTCGGCGACAGTCCGCACAGCTCGTAGTCGTCCGAACGGATCCCGATGAACCGCGCTTCCGGAACAGCCATTCGTTTGGACTCAAATGCCAGGTTGATCGACCCCTGCTTGATGACGGAGTAAATGTAGTACCCCCACGGGTCATTATCGAGCAGGCAGTAGATCGGGAGGCCAAGTTCCCGATTCAGACGGTACAGAAGGCGCCGGACTCCGCGTGACGGCTGCCCTCCGCCGTGGGTCAGGATGCAGTTGTGCTTCTTCCAGAATTTGTCTTCATTGAAGCGCTGCCAGACGGTGTCTTTTTCGACATGGAGAACGAAATCGGCCTTGCAGAGTTTCGGATCCAGCGTGATGACTTCCGGCTCGACGATCGACGGGATCCCGTAGCCGCCGGACCCCATTCGGGAACAGTCGATCCGGTCGCCGCGGTCGATGATGGTGATGTTGCCGACCATGTCGCCGCGTTTCTGTGCGTAAAGATGAAGTTCCTCGCGCAACGTGGAGAGGATGACCTCCAGATCCTCGATGATGGGGTCGCTTTCGGACTGATCGTTGAACGTTTCTTCCTTTACGCCCTTGATCGTGTGCTTCGCCTGGTAGTACATACCACGGATGCTGAGCGTTTTACCCTGGCTGATGAGCTGGTTCGCGCCTTCCGCGATGAGAAGCGTCTGCATGAAACTGCGGGCCTGCGAGAGATTGAAGAGGGTACGCGACGTCGTTTTTTCGCCCATTTCGATGATCCGGTCCAGCTCATTGAACCAGACGTTCGAGAGTGAGCGGGAGGGGATCTGGATGAGCGGATCCTCACGTTCCTCAGCACTCATGGCAACACTGCCGGCAAGGAGTTTGATCTTTTCGACTGTGCGGATGTCTTTTTCGGTAAGTTTCGCTGCTTTTGGCGGTTTGGCGTCCATCATCATCAACGGTGACGGCTGTGGCTGGGACGAGGTTTTTGATGTGCGTTTTTTGGCCATGAGTCTGTTTTGTTTTCAGCAGAACAAAATGCGTTCGGAACGAAATCTGTTCAAAACGGGATCTGTTCAAAACGGGATCTGTTCAAAACGGGATCTGTTCAAAACGGGATCTGTTCAAAACGGGATCTGTTCAAAACGGGATCTGTTCGGCGGAAAGTTTTCTGGTTAAGGGAAATGGAAAATTTCAGGTTCATCCGGCAGCTGCGTACCAGTTTTACCACTGAAGACACTGAAAACTCACAGAGAAACACGGATCTTAACACAAAAAGCAGCAAAAAAACAGATCACGCGACCATTTTTAAATTTAAAAAAATTCATTTGCGTCTTTTCGTGTTTTTCGTGAAATTCGTGTCAGGGAACCCTCCCATCCCATTCTTTTCAGTGTGTTTCTGAGCCTCTTCTGTGCTCTCAGTGGTAAGATCGGATCGGATCGGTACGCACTTTCCGGAAGAGCCAAAATTCAAATCTCGCTGCCGATTATACCATATTTCAGATTTTTTTCAAGAGCCGGGAAATTTTTTCGGAAAATTGGGCTTTTGTGCCTCCTTTTGTGCTCCAAAAAACGAAAATGCTATTGCGGGGAATGGGAAATTTTGCTAAAGTGATACGTACAGTGTTTTTTTGGAAAGCAGGAAGAAGTTCGTGCGTTTCGGACTTCGTGTTCCAGTTAGGTTGAGGAATTTCCATGGATCCTTCCGCTTCACGTTTTGTTTTGGGACGCCGTTCCCTTTGTTTTTTCCTTTTGGCGGCACTCTGCCTCACGTGTGTGACCGGATGCGGGCAGGCACTTGGGGTTTTAATACACGGAATCAAAGGCGATAATCTTGATCCTCCGTGTATGGAGATGGAAGGTAAAGTTGCTGTCATCGTCCGTCCGAGAGCATCTACGACCTACCAGTACGGGGACGTTTCCAATGAACTGGCGCGCGTTTTGAATGTGAAGATCGGATTGGGACTTAAGAATTTCAAGAAAAAGAAACGCGAGAAGATCACCCTCATTCCGCATGACCGGATCCAGGAGTACAGCGACGGAATGCACGCAGAGACCGATTTTGTTGAGATCGGAAAGGCTGTTGGGGCGGATCAGGTCGTCGCGGTGGATCTGCTCGGATACAATCATATCGCAGGGACCAACGTCTGGCAGGGACACGCAAACGTGAACGTCCAGCTCATCGACGTGAAGACCGGCGATATCGTCTACCAGCCGGATTCGCTTGCCGAGTACATTTACCCGCGAAATAACGTGGTCTCCGCGACCGACAAAAGTGAATTTGATTTCCAGCGTGAGTACATTCTGCGTCTCGGCAACTACATCAGCAAGCAGTTCGTACCCTACAGTCGGTTTGAAGTCGATTTCTGACCGAAACGGATCAACGACCCCAAACATTGCATGAAAAACGGGAGCTTCAAAAAAATCTGAAGTTCCCGTTTTTTGCGTCTTTTCCACTCGCATGTCCTGCTTTTACCGCGAAAGACTGCTTAGCGGACCGGTACGTGATCCGCGGGTCCGGCGTTCTTTTTAGCCTCGGCGATCTCGTAGCTCGTGTCGCAGAGTTTCAGCATCGTCTCTAGATCCAGCTGCTCGGCACGCGTTTCCGGTTTGAGACCCATTTTGTCGAGAATGAGATCCACGTCGGATTTTCCCAGCTGATTCTTGAAGCAGGAGATCAGCTCGCTGCGGAGGAACTTTCGGCGATGGAAGAACATTGCGCGGATGAATTCATGCCATCGGTGCAGGTCGGTAACTTTCGCACGTTTCTCCGACCGGTACTCAAGGTGAACGATGGCAGAGTAGACTTTGGGCGGCGGGAAAAAGACTCCCGGCGGAATGATGCGCACGATCCGGACATCCGCCTGACACTGACACCAAAGGGAAAGCGCGCCGTAATCTTTCGTGTTCGGCTCTGCCATCATGCGCTCGCCGACCTCTTTCTGGATCAGGACCGTCATGGATTTCGGTGGATCCGGAAGTGCGAGCAGGTTCGTCATGATGGGGGTCGCGACACTGTACGGCAAATTCGCCACGAGTTTCAGATCCGCATCGGGATACTGTGCCCGCAGCGCCTCGATCTGCTCCATGACGGCCGGATTCAGGCGGTTTTTGTTCTTGAGAATGTCCTGATTCAGCATCGTGACGTTTTCACACGAGAAAAGCTCTTCGCCGGCGAGCTGGAAAAGCTGGGGATCCAGTTCCACCGTCAAAACGTGACGCGCTAGCGGCGCCATCTGCACCGTCAGCCCGCCCGTTCCGGTCCCGACCTCCAGAATGATGTCCGTTGGCTGGATGTCGGCACTGCGTACTACCAGCTTCAGAAGGTTCTGGTCCATGAGGAAATTCTGTCCCAGTTTGTGCTTCGGTGAAATTCCCGCTTCCTCGAAACGGCGAAGTAAAAATTTGAGTGTCTGGTCCTGCATAAAATCTCATTTCCCGCGGGTCTGTGACCGACGGTTTTCCTTTCGTGAAAAAGTTTCTCTAACGAATGCACTCTATTTTACCATAGAATGACTTTTTTTCAAGGTCCGGTAAACAAAAAAATCAAACTTCAGGCGGAAGTGCTGTGGAAAAGCCTCCGGAATGTTTATCAGAATGATTATCGGAATGTTTGAAGGACGGTACTTGACACGAAAAGGACCGTATGCTAAAATGGAAAAGAGTTTGGACATTTTGCTGATCCCGGCCCTGTTTTCCTGCCTTCCCGCCGTTTTTTATCCCGTTTCAGGAGATTTTCATGAAAGGATCACGTGTATTTTGGTCTTTTTTTGCCCGGTTTCATGATTTTTTAATGCACACATTCAGAAAAACTTCCGCAGACTTGCGATTTTTGCGGCTTTGGCTTGGGATGTCTCTGCTTTACTTTTCGTTTTGGGCGGGCGTCTTTTTCTGGATGCCGACGCTTCAGGCACAGACTCCTTTTGCGAAATGGGAACCGGTTCGGGAACCCGGCTGCGGCGGCTGGATGACGTCCGTTCAGGTCTCGCCATTTGATGGACGGCATCTCTTGGTCGGCGGCGACTTGCTTTCGATCGGACTTTCACGGGATCGCGGTGAGAGCTGGGAGCCGGTCTTCGGTTTTCTCTCGACGGAGATCGGGGACACGACGTTTCATCCGGAAAAACCGAACGTCGTGTGGGCCGGAACGATGAGTGGTCCGTATCGGAGTGAGGACGGCGGGAAGACCTGGACCGAAAAGCGCGGCGGCGAATTTCCCCCTATCGCGAAGTACTCTTACTCGGCACCGATCGAGAAAGTGCTTTTCGACCCGAATGATCCGGAGCATCTGATCGCCGTCGGAGGTTCCAGCAGGGAGTGGAGTTCTCCCGGAAAAGAAACGCTTTGGGGAGCGGTCTGGGAAAGCCGGGACGGAGGAGAAAACTGGAAGAAGCTCTCGTCCCTCGAAAAAAACATCGTGAGCGCGGTCTTTGCGTCCGGTTCGTCGGAGATCATTTTGGCTGGTGTTTCCAAAACGGGCGTTTTCCGAAGTGCAGATGGCGGGAAAACGTGGGAGCCGGCAAACTCGGGTCTGCCGCACGGGTACGTGGAACGTGTCGCGGCGCACCCGAAAGATCCGAACGTCTTTTGGGTCAGCCTGAATGCCTGCCCGCAGAAAAATGAGGACGGAACGCCTGCGAACTGTCTTCCTGGCGGGATCTTTCGCTCGGAGGACGGAGGCAGAACGTGGAAGCCGTGCCTGAATGGTCTGAAACTGCACGCGACGCCGGATCCCAATCTTTCGGCGCGATTCAAGGCATTTTGCGTCTGTCCGTCGGCTCCGAAAGTCCTCTACGCGAACGATTCCGGGTGGAACGGAGCGAGATTTTACCGCTCGGACGACGGAGGCGATTCGTGGCGGGTCATTCTGGAAGATCCGTGGAACGGCGTTCGGCGTCCTGTCAAGACGGCGTATCCAAGCGGCTACGGCGTGACGGTCTTGAGCGTGGATCCTCAAAATGAAAATGTGGTCTACGGCGCAGGAGCGGAGTTCATCCTGGCCTCCTTTGACGGCGGAGAAAACTGGACTGACCTGACGAGCATTCAGGTGAAGGACGGAACGGACTGGACGTGGAAAGGACGCGGATATTCCGGCCTCTGTTCGATCGGATCTCATTTTGACCCGTACCACGAAGGGCGGAGCCTTCTTCTCGCGATGGATGCAGGAAAGTGCTGGGAATCGAATGATTTCATGAAGACCTGGTCGTACCACGGGCAGAAACCGGGAGCTTGGGGTGGCGGGAACTGCGCGAGCTTCGCGAAGGATGGGACGGTCTACGTTACGACGGGACAGGGTGGAAATTCCGGAAATGTCCTGAAAGGCGGACTGAACCAGTCTGGACCATGGACTCCGCTGGCTGTCGAAGGAAGCGGACTGCCGGATGGAAATTCCGGCACGGCGAAGGGGATCTTCGTTTCGCCGTCCGATTCGGAAAAAGTCTGGGTCGTTTTCTGCGGGAAACTCTTTCATTCGCGGAACGGCGGCCGAAAATGGACGCTCCTGAACGAGGAAGACTCTTTCGGATGGATCGCGGCAGTGCCGGGAAAAGAGCGGACTTTTTTCGTCTCTGGAAAGAAGGGGCTCTGGATGACCCGAAACGGAAAAGACCTCACCTTCCTCGGAGGTCCCAAAAACGCAGGACGCATTTGTGCGGATCGTCGCGGACGTGTTCTGCTGGCGGCGTTCAAGGCTCCGGTTCATGAAGGCGGTCTGTGGCGTTTCGATCCGAACGCTCCGGAGGAATGCCGCTGGACGCATTTACTGAAAGATCCGGAATCGTGCGCGGTCATGCCGGCCGTGGATCCCGCAGGTCCAGAACGGATCCTGCTCGCTTCGACGGACCATCCGTACCATGACCACATTCGGTGCCAGGCGGTCCAGATCTCGCTGGATGACGGTAAAACCTGGCACGTGCTCGCCGATGGACTGCCGACACGCCGTGCGGAATGTGTCGCGTTCGACCCATTTTTGCCGAATGAGATCGTCGTCGGAACGTCCGGATGCGGATATTTCCGGGCGAAACTGCGTTTTCGTGAGGATGATCCGGGGAATGAGGAGTGAGCTGGAATGCGAATGAAAATGAAAGGAAGAGCGAATGAAAAGGAGGCATTTTTCGGGATCCTGATCAGAAAAAAGAGGTGCATCCGGGAACTGCGTACCAGTTACACCGCTGAAGACACTGAAAACTCACAGAGTCACACAGAAAAGGGAACACGAAAAGCATGAAAAAATGCGGATCTCGCGAAATATTTTTAAAATTTTTTAAAATCTATTTCGTGTCTTTTTCATATTTTCCGTGAAAATTCGTGTCAGGGCGCGTCACTGCCACTTTTCCTCTTTCTTTTCAGTTTTCTTTTCAGTTTTCTTTTCAGTTTTCTTTTCAGTTTTCTTTTCAGTTTTCTTTTCAGTTTTCTTTTCAGTTTTCTTTTCAGTTTTCTTTTCAGTTTTCTTTTCAGTTTTCTTTTCAGTGTGTTTCAGTTTCAGTGTCTCTACTGCGCTCTCAGTAGTAAAATCGCGGCCGGGCTGGTACGCACTTTCCGGAAGAGCTACAAAAGAACGGAATCAAATGCGCGAACGAAATTTTTTATTTCCGTGATTTCGGGAAACCCTTTACTTTTTTGGGATCTATGCTATACTGGGAATGTGTGAAGAAAAATTTACGCATTTTTACGAAGAAATATGAAAAAACGGTCCCTCCGGAGGAAATTTTGATGAAATTCAGAGTCAAATTTGGTTTTGCATTTTTACTGAGTTTGTGTCTTGGCTGGATGGTTTCGTCTGCGTTTGGCGAGACGGTGTCGCTGCGTTCTTCCGGTGGGTCCGAAGCCGAAACCGGTATAGAAAGTGCGGCTGAAAAGGATGGCAGCGGTGTCCGAGTTGATTTTGATTCGGAGACCGGCGGGATCCTGAGACTGGAATTTCAAGGAAAAACGTTAGTTCCGGAAGGAGACTCTTTCATGCCGTTCGACATCAGTCAGGGCGAGAAGGAGACGACGAACCAGAAGTGGATCGCGTGGAACGATACGGAATTTCTTGGACTTGAGCAGCCGGATCCGCAGACCGTCATTTTACGCTACCGAACGGGCGGGTGGACTGTCTCGCTGACCTGGTTTTGGGATTCCGGGAAAAAAATGCTCGGGCGAAAAGTGAAACTTTCCTGGAACGGCGGAGAAGAGATCAAGATCCGCGCTTTCTGGTGGCGTTTTCCAACGTTTCTTTGCGAGGACGGCGCGTATTTCTTCACGCCGGGGCAGTTTCCTCCGCAGAAGCATACGATCGCGGAAATGGATGGAAAACGGAGTGCCTGGGACCGACCGGGGATCGTGCAGCTGGCGAAAGACTGCTCTCTGATCTTCATTCACGACCATGCCGATCCGATGATGGATCAGGGCGGGACCGAATTTGCCCGGAAGATGATCCCGCATGAAGCACAAACTGCCGCTGGCACCGAAAATTCTGGTGAAAAGACCGGTGAAAAGACCGGTGAAAATTCTGGTGAAAAGACCGGTGAAAAGACCGGCGTGCAGGTCACGCAGATCTTCAACATTATGGGGCGGATCCGACCCGGCGATGTGCAGGAACTTGGGACGACGTACCTTGCGTTTTTTGCGGGAGACGGTGAGGCGGCTCTGAACAGCGTGCATGGCTGCTTTGAGCGTCTTGGACGGACTGTGCCGAAAGACCGGCCGGAAGTCTTTCAGAAACTCCTTCTCTACTCGTTCCATCCCGGAGGCTCGATCGGCAGCAATATGCAGGATCTCGGCGGTTTTTCTGCTGCCGTTCCGTTCGTGGACCGCATCGCGGAGACCGGCCTCAACTCAGTCTGGATGCTGCCTCTGGAAGACCGCGGGATCTATTGGCCGCGGGATTACTACCGATTCCAGGACGGACTTGGGACCGGCGAGGAGTACCGTGCGCTGGTGAAGAGAATGCACGAACTCGGATTTTACGTCATGCAGGATTGCGTGCCGCATGGCGGGAGCAATGAATTTGAGCGCGCGAAACAGCATCCGGAATGGCTCGTTTACGATGAAGACGGCTCCACGTTCCACTACTGGTGCTTCGATTTCAACTGGCCGACGTGGCGCGAGTACATGAAAAACGTCGCGAAACACTACATGAAAAACTACGGCGTGGACGGTTACCGGATCGACGCGGTCTCCGGGTCAAAGATCCCGAACTGGAACCCTGAAATTCCGTATGCCCGTGCGAGTTTCGCGAAACTTCAGGCAGGTTTCAACATGCAGCGCGCCATTCGTGAGGGAGTGAAGGAAGAAAGTCCCGTCCGCGGCGGCGTTCTGGCGGAGGTCGGAAACGATTTCTTCGGGAGCGTCAGCGACGCAGTTTACGATTTTGCCGGGTGCTATCACGTTTTCCAGTCGCTTCGGCAGGATCCTCCGAAAGAATTCGTCCAAAACGTCCGCCGCTGGTTCCATGAGTGCCAGATGGGAAGCATGAAGGGACTTTTACGAATGCGTCACTCCGAAAGCCACGACTCGCTCCGTTCTCAGTACTGGTACGGTGTGAATGCTGCACGGGCTGTCGTGGCGCTCACGGCAATGGCGGATGGGATCCCGCTCATCTACCAGGGGCAGGAGGTCGGAAACATCGAGACGTACGCCCGGCTTTTTGCGGTCCGAAAGGCGCTTCCGGAGATGCAGAACGCCAATTTTGACTACCTCGGAGTCACCGCACCGGACGGCGTTTGGGCGGTCGGATACGAAAAAGACGGAATGCGGTCCGTCGGTTTCATCAATTTCAACGACACGCCGATCGATTTTGAGCTTGACGTGAATGCCTTGCCCGGCATGGAACGCGATGCCGTGAAGACCGTGACCGAAATGCTTCCGGGACGCAGGATCGCCGTGCAGGACGGAAAAGTGCGCGTGACGCTCCCTCCGTACGGAGCCAACGTTTACGCTCTGCGTGAAGTCGATTTCGTCCCGCCGTCCATCACAGCTTTCGAATCGGCGCCGGAATGCGCGGTACCGTCGGAGAATGTGCTGATGCTTTCCGGGACTGAATGGAAGGCGTACGTCAATGGAACGACCGGACTTTTGACCTCCATGACCCAAAACGGAAAGGAACTGCTTGGCACGGCCGTCTTCTCGCAGGCGGCGGACTCTCCGGCAGTCTGCATTTCGTCAGATGAAAAGAAACTCGTTTTCCTGAAAAAGTACGGTCCGGTCGAATGCCGATTGACCTACCGTGCGGAAAATGACCGTCTTCTTCTTTCCGCCGAGTGGCTGAATGGTCCGGCTCCGCAAGATTGCACGCTTTACTTCCCATGCCCGAAAGCGGGGGGCTGGAGTGCCCGAACGGCAGAAGGGATCCTGCGTGACCGGCTTTTCTACCGCACGGATAAAACCATCGACGTAAATGCTCGGCACAGTATCTACTGGCGTCCGCTGGAACTGGACGTCCTCTACGATTCCTTTTACCAGCCCCTTTGGCGCGAGGCGTCCGTGTCGGCCGAGTGGTCGGATGCCGCCGTCTCGTTCTGCTTTGACGAAACGCAGATCCCCGCACGTGTCCGCTGGCTGAACCGCTGCGAGGGACGCAAAGTCCTCACCGCAGCCGTTTCGCTGAATGCTCCGCTCAACGCAGAACTGACGAATGCCTGGACGGTCGCCATCGTGCCTGGGACCTCAAGTGCGGGAACGCCTGATCTGGCGGCGAGTTCAGCGGCAGAATCGGCTTCCGGCGTGCCGAACACGAACTTTACGCTGCGTCCGACGGCTGGCGGATACTTTTTCGAAAATGCGTTCTTTTCGATGACCATTTCGCGTTTTGGGCACATTCAGAATTTTGTGTCGAAAAAGACGGGACGGACGATTTTCAGCGAAGGGGTCCTCTACACGGACTACGGCTTTGGAACGAAAGGCGAACGGTACCTGAATTCTAATGAGGTCGAGGCGTGGGCGCGTCTCGATACGCTGGAAAATGGAGACGTTCGGCTTCATTTTGAAGGAAGGCTCCGCAAAAAAGATCGTTTTGGCCGGATGCCGCAGCCGGTGAGTTTCGTGACGGAATTCACGCTTGGGGACTCCGACTCCCTCAAGATGCGTTCCCGGATTGATGCGCCGCACGCAAAGAATGCTTCCGAGGCGTTCCTTGCGTGGATGCTCAACAGTCCAACGATCGATGAATTCGATTTTCGCAAGGATGGCCGGACCATCGTTTCGGAACGTCCGCAGGAACTGAATGCACGCGCCTGGCAGACGAAAAATGGAGACGTGATGCCGGATGAAATGATCCTGAAAGCGGTCGGTGTTCCGCTGGTCACGGTCACGTTCACGGGATCTTCACACGGTCTGCCCGCGAATATTTTTATGGATCGGAAGAACTTTTTCCTCTGCTTCTTTGACGGAAAACTGAACGCCCCGGTCCCGGTTTCGCAGGACTTTGAGTGGACGTTTCAGATCCACTGACCTTTTAAAAGCGGGCGATGGAGGGAAGTCAAGGTATTCCGGATCGGAGACCTTGACCGCACGAGCCCCCATTGCCCGTAAAGCAGAACCGGATGAACGAAATTTGATTTTTTTCAGTGCGGCAAAAGTCGTGATGCCGCACATTTGACCTACCTTTAACTCAGGGAGAAAACTATGGACCGACGACATTTTCTTTCTACGGCGGCACTCGGAAGTGCGGCTGCGTTCAGTACGTTTGGCGTATTGGGGATTTCGCGTGGTCTTGGAGCCGCCGCAGCCGAAACCGTTTCCCGATCCGCTTCAGAAATTGCCTCAGGGACCGATTTTCAGCCGCTTCGGCCCAATCCCAAAGCTCCGGTCACGCAGTTGACGCACGGTCCCAAATACCATTGGGGCGCGTACTATGACCAGCTCCATTTTGATCCGACAGACCGTCTCGTGACGGGACTTGAGGTCGATTTCCATCACCGTTCACCGGAACCGACGGACCGGATCAAGGTCGGACTGATCGATCTGGAAGACAAAAACCGCTGGACTCCGATCGGAAGCTCCGTTGCGTGGAACTGGCAGCAGGGGCCAATGTTTCAGTGGATCCCCGGCCGGGAAAAATTCGAAGATGCGGAAGTCGTCTGGAATGACCGCGATGGCGACCGATTCTACGCGCACGTCTACTGCCCGGCAACCGGAAAGTACCGTGAACTCCCGCACGCAGCGTACGTTTTAGCCCCGAATGGCGAGTATGCGCTCTTCCCCGATTTCGCGCGTCTGAACGACACTCGCCCCGGCTACGGCTACTGCGGCGTCCCGGATAAAAACGCGAATGTCGCGGCTCCGGATGATGCAGGGATCTGGAAAATGGATTTGCGCACCGGCGAAACGAAACTCCTTTTCTCCTTCCGTGACGTTGCAGACATGGTCCCGGAAGGCGGGTACTCCAAAGGCGCGAAGCACTGGTTCAACCACATTCTGATCGCCCCCGATTCCAAACGCTTTCTCTTCCTCCATCGCTGGCGCGGTGAAGATGAGATCAAGCCGAACTGGGCAGGGTGGAAGACCCGTCTCATGACGGCAAACGCAGACGGTTCGGACCTCTACGTCCTGAATCCGTACAACATGACGTCCCATCTCGTGTGGCGTGACCCGACGCACATCATCGCATTTGCGCATCGTCCGACTCACGGAAACCGTTTCTACGTTTTTGAAGACAAAACGCAGAACACCGCGCCGGTCGGTGCCGACATCATGAAAGTGGACGGTCACGTTTCCTATCTGCCGTTCACGGATCAGAAATGGATCCTGAACGATACGTACCCGGATGGCAAACGCTACCAGCATCCGTTCCTTTTCCATCTTCCGACCGAAATGAAGATCCCGCTTGGCGATTTTTATCTCGGTAAGGAATTCAAGGGGGAATGGCGTTGCGACCTCCATCCGCGTGCGAGCCGGGACGGACGCAAGGTCTTGGTCGATTCCGCTCATGACGGCGGGCGCCAGATCTACATGATCGACCTGTCGGAGTATGATGAGCTGCTCTGCGGGAAATGATCTGAAACGGTGCGGCCAAAAGACGATCGAGTAGGAGACCGTTCATTATTTGGACGGTCGTCCACCCCCTCACCGTACGTGCCGGTCGGCGTACTGCGGTCCATTCGTTCGAGCTGCGTTCGTGATTGTGCGAAACAAAATACTAAAAAGTTTTGGTTCATCCGGCAACTGCGTGTCGGGGTGAATTAAAAAAAGACATGGTCTCTGATAGGATAAAAAATGAAAACGAAAACCTATCGGAGGAACCATGTCTGCGGCTATCGAGCCTTTTTTTTGTTAGTATTCGAGGCCTTCACCGCCCTCAATGGCAAATTCAACGGCCCACTGCCACATGAAGTGTCCGACGCGGGCGGAAATCACGTTTTCGCCGGGCTGGAGAGCGATCTCGACGCTGTCTTTCGCTTGTCGGTGGCGTGGGGAAACGCAGTTTTCGTAGACCTTTTTGCCGTTGACGTAGATCGTCGGAAATGCCATCGTGCTGAAACTCAGCGCGTTGACGTTCAGCTTGACAGTCTGGGCTTTGGGACTCGTGATTTTCCGCACGATATACGCCGTCTGGAACTGCTGGCCGTTCTCAACAGAGGCGAAATCGACCGCGTTCGGGAGGTCGTAGCCCGTCACGTCCGCCTGCGGATAGTAAACGACCCACGGGACCGCCTTGCCGTCCACTTTGGCCTGGAGCGGATCCTGGCCGGCGAGAATGGCGTCGTCAAGCTCGGAGCAGGTCGCTTCCGGTTTGTACGCGGCTCCTCCGGAGAAGGGTTTGCCGTCGAAGAATTTCGAGACGTAGAACGGCGCGTTCAGCTTGATCGTGCGCTGGATCTCGCCTGCTTTGACCGTCAGGATCGACGTGAGTTCTTTAGGATCGCCGCTGAGCCGGATCTCGAATTCGTCGCCCGGCATCTCGCAGATCTCGTCGAGTTTCCACCCTTCCGGACAGATGACTTCCAGCTCTTTTTTTTCCGCGCCGCGCAGATGACCGCGGATCTGCATTTTTCTAGGTTCCGTACTATTCAGAACGAAGAGGCTCATCCCCGGCGCATTGAAATCGGTGAGCCATTGGGGGATCTGAGCGTAGACTTTTGCCGCGGCTTCTTCCTGTCCGATTCCGCGCAGGATGGTCCACGCCATGACGAGGTGGCCGTCGTGATGCGGATGCACACAGTCCGGCGTGAAGTGGAAGGAATTGTCCTGAAGACGCGCGTTCATGAAGAAACGCTTGATCTCTCCGCGCAGATCGAGGATCTCGCAGTTTTTCTCCTTTGCGATCTCCCGCATCACCTCACCCATCCGGTCCATGATGAGATTCTTGACGACGTAGGGATTTTCCGTCAGCATCGTTGGCGGGCAGAGCAGGAACCGCTTTGCCGTCGGGACACGCTTTCGCAGCAGGTCGATCAGCTTGCAGTAGTCCGCCTTCCATTTCGCGTAGCCCTCTTCTGTCGGCACGATATACGGACAGAGAACGTCGTTCATCCCCAAGAAGATCAGGACCGTGTCGGCTCCCAGATCCAACTCAGTTTTGAAGAGGATGTGCGCTCGGTCACCGTGAAGTTTCGCGTCGGTGTACGAGCGTTCTGTGATGCCGTGCCAGCTGGCGACCGTTTGGCCGCTCCAGCCAAGAGAGACAAATTCAACGTCGGTGACTCCCGCGTCCGCCAGCCCTTTCCGAACTGCCGGAGCGTAGCCCCAATCGAGGTTGGACTGGGCCGTGATGCTGTCTCCGATGACGATCACTCTTTCCGCAAAGACCGATGCCGTCATGAGACACAGAACGGCAACCGCAAGTAAAATTTTTTTCATGAAAGGTTCCTTTGATAAAATGGGAATGGGGGGCCTATCGCTTCGTGCAGATAGCGGGAATGCCGGGACACGATTCTTCCCGGAGCTATTTATTTTAGCAAAGAACTGCGGGAAAATCAAGTACCGCCAGACGAAAAATGCGATTTTTTAAGAAAACGGACAGAACACCGAAATGCTCTGTCCGTTCTGAACGCGGCTGACCTAGGGGTTAGCGAATTTTATTTCTTCGCTTTGCGGTTTCTGCGTGCAATGCCGAAAACTCCCAGCCCACCGAGGACCAAAAGCGCCCACGTGGCAGGTTCCGGGACGGCGCTGGTGCCCGTGACGTTCAGGACCAGTGCCGTTTGGTTTTCGTTGAGGCTGATGTTCAGCAGGCCGCGGTCTTCCATGTCGAGGATCGTGTTGACCCAGCTGAATTCTATGTTTTCACCGAGCGTGATCTTGTCGGCCTTCATGATCTCGTACGAACCGCTTTGGCCAAGTACGAAGTTCTCGTCGAAAACGATCTCCAGAACCGCTCCGTCCGCGAAGCTGATATTACCGTCTACTTCGACCGCATCAACTTTGTTTGTCGAGAGCGGTTTCGTTCTATCCCATTCCATCGTGAGATCGTCGATCGAGATCTTCGCGTTACCAACGTTCAGAGCCCCGGTAACGTCGGTACGCTGGGTGACGGTGACGTCCGCGCCGTCCGCGATCGTCGTGTTGCCCGTGATGGCGCCGTCCACGGTGATTTCGCCGCTGAGGGTCACGCTGCTCGGTGCGTTGATTGCGATCGGCCCGGAAATTCCGGCGGTTCCTTTACCTGTGAGGTCCACCGAATCGCCGGAAACGACCGCGTTGTCGGCCGATTCAGACTTGAGCGTCACGTTATTGAGCGTCAGGTCGGAAGCGTTGGAAACGAGCGTCGAACCATCGGACTCGATCGTGCGTGCCGTCGTGTTGTTCGAGCGGAACGAAAGCGCGCCGTTCGCCGTCAGACCCGCGGTCGGAGCCGTCGGAGCCTTCGTCACGACGATTTCGTCATCTGCGCCGATGGTGAGGCTCGGAAGAGAGTCCTGCGCCTCTGCGTATTCCCGTGTCGTCACACCGCTGCTGCTCAGACGGACGTAGGTTTTATCCGTTTCGGAAACCGTTACATTCATTCCTTTATTGGTCGAAGAACTGACGTAGCCGTACTCGCCGTCCTGCAGCGCGGTATATTCTACTTCCGGTCTGGTCTTGAGTCCGGTCGTATCACCCGTAATAACAATTCCGCTTTCAGTTCCGGAGTAGGTGATATTCAGCGTATTCCCGCCGTTATCCGTGATGGAACCGACATTGAACATCGTTTTTTCCGTTCCGTCCGTTTCGATGTTGAGCGTCGCTTTTTCCAGCGTCAACGCCGTGGTAATTTCGGTCTGGGAACCTTCCTGGAACGTCACGTTCGCGCCGCTGACAATGTTCAATACAGGTGACTTGATACCGCTTCCGAAGGTGTATGTGCCTGCCTCCTGAAACGTGACAGTAGTTGCTTCAACATCGTTTATATAATGCAGCGTTTCTTTGCCGTTCACACGCTTGATGACTTCGTTGTTGTCGAAATATGCGGAAGAATCGTCTCCGGTGAAGATCACATTTCTTCCTTTCAAAGCACCGCCTTGGGGATTACTTCTCCATGATTCGGTAGTATCCAGGAGCGACGTATTATTGGTGAAGGTATTGTCTCCGCTGACGGTAATATCGTAAGTGGAATACACCGCACCGCCGAAATAGCCTGCGTTTCCGTCAAAGAGGTTGGTCCCGTTGATGAAAACATGATCAGAGGCACTGATCGCACCACCGTTTCCATTCTGAGAAAAGTTATCTTTAAAGACGTTTCCAGCTCCAGTACCGGTAATGTAAATGTTGTCGTCCGAACGAACTGCACCGCCGCCGCTGCCGGTATTGTTTTCAAAAATATTCTCTCCTTCGATCACGACATCTTTTCCGGCATCCACGACGCCGCCCCGTGCGGAGGCATTATTTTTGAAAACGTTTGTGCCTTTGATGGTCGTACCGGCAGAAGAATAGATAGCACCGCCGCCAAAGTTGTCAGCCGTATTTCCGATGAAGGTATTGCTGCCTTCGATCAGGACAGTACCTGTCGTTTTAGCCACACCGCCATTGTGCGAGGCCTTGTTATTCAGGAACGTATTCT
>SUVI01000134.1 GCA_015062085.1 Planctomycetaceae bacterium | reverse complement strand
CTTCCCAGCTTGAATGCTGAACCAAGCAAAAAGGTAAATTTTTAAAATAATTAAAATTTTGACAATTTACCCCCTTGACTTGAATACAGAAACTCCCAAGTTGGGCCGGCACGCGCAGGACGTTTTTTAGGAAAGCGACGCGAGACGCGCCGCCTCCCAAGTCGGGCCGGTACGCGCAGGGCGTTTTTTAGGAAAGCGACGTGAGGTGCGCCGCCTCCCAAGTCGGGCCGGCACGCGCAGGGCGTTTTTTAGGAAAGCGCCGCGAGACGCGCCGCCTCCCAAGTCGGGCCGGCACGCGCAGGGCATTTTTTAGGAAAGCGACGCGAGGTGCGCCGCCTTCCAAGTCGGGCCGGCACGCGCAGGGCGTTTTTGGGGAAAGCGCCGTGAGGTGCGCCGCCTCCCAAGTTGGCCGGCACGCGCAGGGCGTTTTTTAGGAAAGCGCCGCGAGGTGCGCCGCTTCCCAAGTTGGGCCGGCACGCGCAGGGCGTTTTTTAGGAAAGCGACGCGAGACGCGCCGCCTTCCAAGTTGGGCCGTTTTTGGGGAAAGCGACGCGAGACGCGTCGCCTCCCAAGTTAGGCCGGCATGCGCAGGGCGTTTTGGGGGAATGCGCCGTGAGGTGCGCCGCCTTCCAAGTTGAGCCGTTTTTGGGGAAAGCGACGCGAGACGCGCCGCCTCCCAAGTTGGGCCGGCACGCGCAGGACGTTTTTTAGGAAAGCGACGCGAGACGCGCCGCCTCCCAAGTCGGGCCGGTACGCGCAGGGCGTTTTTTTACTTTTCGGGGAGGGGAACTTCTTGGAGACGTTTCTGCTGGAGCATTTTTCCGAAATCTTTCATGAGTTCGTACTTTTTTCGCCACGTCGTGTACATGATGCCCGTGCAGTTCGGTGTGAGTTCGCAGGTCTCGAGCCATTCACGCGACGTGTCGAGCGAATCGACGTCATAGTACGCTGCCGCTTGGGTGCGGAAACCTTTTTCGGAGAAGAAACTCATGCTTTTTTCGCGGATCTTGTGGTACCAGCACGAAATGATGAGTTCTTTCGGAATGTGCTCCCAGACTCCGGTAAAGTCACCGCGGCACCGCATGTAGTCGGCGCGGCAGTTGTGGTGCGGATCGAGCATGTCGGACCAGACGTAGACCTGTGCACCGGGCTGGACTTTCTGAATGATCTCGTACTGTCGGGTCAGGCAGCCGCCTAAGATCTCGGCGAGCGAAATTCCGCGTTTTTCGCAAGACTCGCACGTGTTTGCCGAGCGGATCTCATCCATGCTCAGGAACCATTTTTTCGGTGCGAGAAGCTCCATGATGTCTTTGGCAGACGCCTCGAAATGTTCGTAAAGTTCCGGTTCCGACATGCAGACGGAGGTCTGGCCTTTGATCGAAAGCGAGGGAATGTAGAAAGAGAGCGAAAGCCGGGCGTTTTCCGGGATGCGGCTTCCTTCGGGGAGGCGGATCGGCGATCTCGTGATCCCCCGCTGGAGATCCCCGATCCGGAGCGGTTCCGGAAGGTAGTCCTTTCCGAGTTCGTAACTCTCTCCCGTTTCAGCATTTTTCACGGTCAGCGGCGTGCCGGGACGCATGACCGGCGCCGTCATGCAGCTGCTTTCGAGCGTGATGTCGTCGAGCCAGACTTTTCCTTCCGTGCCGTCCCAGACGCCTGCGTAGAAATTGACTTCGGTGTCGTCTGCCCCGGTCGTGAAGTTCAGCGAGGCCTCCGTCCAGTCCTGCGTGCCGTTTTCCGGAAGTTTGGGCGTGATGGAGACCCAAGAGCCGTTGGTGCCGTAGATCTGGAAACGCACAAGTCCCTGTGCCGGGATCGCCTCTGTTTTGAACCATATCTTCACGCGGTAGCTGCGGTTCGGTGTGACTTTGAGCTTCATCAGAACGCGGCCGTGACCGTATTTGTCGGCGATAAAATTCTCAAGACGGAGGGAGGAATTGCCGGTGTGCTTCACTTCTGTGTCGCGGAACGAGATCGTACCGGGGCGGTCCGCAAATTGGAATCCGAGCGGTTTGTTGCCGCTGAATCCTTCAAAACCTCCGTAGGGAGAGGAGTGCGCTTCTTCTTTCGGGTCGAGTTCTACTTTTCCGCCGCGGGCAATGACGCGCAGGTCACGGATCGGAACGGATTCCACGAGATTCGGGTTTCGTCCGAGCATCGTTCCGTAACCGACCGACCAGATGATCGGAATGATCTCGACTCCGGCTTTATCGGCGGCTGATTTGATTTTTCGGAAGCGCGCTTTTTGTTCCGGAGACCATTTCCCGCAGTTTTCCATTCCGCAGGCCCAGAGGAGACCGTTCAGACCGGAGTCGCCGGCATCACGAATGAGTGCGACGAGCTGTTCCGCGGTCTCGTCGGAGTGTACGCCCAGTGATGAGTAAAACCATCGGTCCTGAAGCCAAGACGGGTAGCCTTCCTGCGTTTTGAGTACCATTGGGCTGGCGTTTTGCGCTGTGTTTTGCGCTGTGTTTTGCGCAGCGGCTTCGTGCAGCGAGAGGCCGGCGCAAAGAGCCAGCGTCGCTAAAAGAAGGCAGAGCGTAGGCTTCTGGAACGGAAAATGGGATGAATTTTTCATGTTCAGCTCCTGGATAAAATGGCGGGATCGAGGGGATCGAGGGGATCGAGGGGATCGAGGGGATCGAGGGGATCGGGGGATCGAGGGGATCGAGGGGATCGAGGGGATCGAGGGGATCTTCGGTCGGTAAAGGCGTCCGGCCGGCATTCTTTCGTGCGGCAGTAAAGGGGGCGTCGTGCCGTTTCCGCTAAATTTGGAAAGCCGGGGAGGCCATATTGTAAAAAATGTTTGCACCGTGCGTATCCATTCCCCCGGCAACCAGCAGACGTTCGGCAGCCGTAGTTTCGAGGATCGTCCGGAGTTCCTGTACGTTTAGTGCCAGGTTTCTGGAGTATGCCTGGTAAAATGCCTCCACATAAAGTGCGCGTTTTCCCAGGATCTCGTGAAATAGATGAATGTATTGACGCATGGCTTCCGTTGTGTACTCTGGCTTGCAAAGGAATTTTTGAAGCTGGATGCGTGACGGATGCGCCATGGAAAGGGAACCGAATTTCTGAACCTCGAACATTTGCGCGATCTGAGTGAGTGAAACCGACGGCGACTGCGTGTAGGTATGACGTGTTGGGCGCGGCACATTGGCGAATGGGCGGAGAAGCTCGCGGATCGGTTCCGATTCCGGCGTGATCCCCGTCAGGAGAAAATGCACACCGCGTTTTTCACGCAGTTGGAAATCGTAGATCCTGTGGATCCTGACCGTGACTTCCGAACCTAAAATGACGCGCAGATTGCGGTAGCGCCGGGGACTTTCCCAAATCAGGCGGATCGCTTCAGCGCACCCCTCGACCCGATTATGGTCCATGATTCCGATGGTGAACGGAGCGAAAGGTGCCGGAGTGTCCTTGGTGATGACTTCCGCGACACTGTTTGCGTAGGCCGAAGCCTGATAGAGAAGCTGCGGGATCGAAAGCCGTCCATCGGAATGTCGCGTGTGAATGTGAAGATTGGCACGAAATGTCCGAGCTTTCACGTTTTCCAGTCCGTGCGTGTCTTTTTGATGGCGAAGTTCCGGAGGGCGGATCCCCGGCTGGTAAAACGTCATGCTCTTCTGAAATGTCCGCACGATGGTCTGGATCTCCGAAGGACCAATGATCGAACGGATCCGTTTATGCTGTTCCGGCGGCAGACCAGCATCGGCAAGGAGCTGCTGACGGTAGGCGTCATCTTCTGGAAATGTAGGGATCGGGGGACGTTTCATTTTGTTTATGTTAAGTCGGAACTGACGGTCAGCCGACATGATCGGTTGAGGAGTGTGGAGCGCATCCTTTTGCGGCCTGACGGATGGATCCTCACCAGACGATGAGCCGGCCGCCGAGCCTGTCCGGAAATGCTTCTGCAGTGTGCCGACACAACAGATCCATACTCCGTTTGCACGTGAAGTGGGAGATGATGATCCAGCGATTCGCGAAATTTTCCCGGCGTTCCAGAACGTCGAGAAAGTGCGTATGCCCGAATTTGTGGATCTCCTCCGGCGTATAGTACATATCGGCGGAAGTCATCTCCATGATGAGGATCTCTGCCTGATAAAATGCAGGAACTTTGTCTAGGAGCGCGGGAAGTGAGTCGCCGGTGTACGCGAGCAGGGGCGTTCCCTTTTCGCCGTAGATCAGATACCCCAGTGACGGGATCCGGTGAAAGCTGCGGACGGCTTTTGCCTGGAGACGCTGACCGTTCTCCGTTTCCCAGAGGACGGTGTCGCCGGGAGTCAGCCCTTGGAGACGGAACGGATAGCGTGCGCCGTCCATTTCCTGCCAGACCTCGAGAAAACGGCGTACGACGTCTTCTGACTCTGCAGGAACGTAAATTTCCGGAGGTGGAAGTTTACGCTTTTTCCGCCGCGCGATCAGTTGGTAAAGTCCCTGAATGTGGTCCCGATGCGTGTGCGAAATGAAAAGGCGCCCAAGTTGGGGAGTGAGATCCCACGGGTGCCCGCCTGCATCTAGGCCAAGGTCCCATTCCGGAATGTTCCAAAATGATTGAATGCTGGCTCGTGAGGCGCCGCGGAGCGTCACATCTCCGAGTGTCTTGCTTCGATAGTAAATATCGCGCATTCTCTAAATCCTCGTGAACGGACCGTGAGTTTATGGTGCTGCTGGGAATCTGGAGCTGCATGGGAATCTGGAGCTGCATGGGAAAACGTCCGGAAAATGCAGCGTTTCAGCGTTTTTTGAAAAAGATCCCCAGGATAGTCCGAGTGATGCTCTTTCCCAATTCTCTTCCGATGGTGCGGAAGGTGGAATCGGCGGCTTTTTCCATTGCACTTTTTCGAGGACGTCCTTTTTTTGCGGAACTCGTACGGCCCGAAGTCTTTCCTGCGGTCTTTGTTTTTCCGATCCCCGGCAGATTCCCCGGCAGATTCCCCGGCAGATTCCTCTGCGCGTTTCTGTGTACCGTTTTGGGAGCGGAACTCTGTTCCGTTTCATGTTCTGTTTCCCGTTTGTTTTCCGCGGCCATTTCTTCTTCGATGAGCTCGCTGGCGGAGATGCGGTCGAAAACGTCAGAGTAGAACGCAAAACGTTCCGAATTTTCCGTGATCCTTCTGCGTTCCTCGTCTGAAGCGGGTCCCATGAAACTCGCGGGGGGGAGGATCCTTGAGATCTGCACGATCTCGGGTCTTCCAGCGTCGTCGAGGAAGGAAATGAGCGCCTCGCCCGTTCCGAGGCTGGTGATCGCGGATTCCGTGTCGAAATCGGGATTTCTGCGGAAGGAGAGCGCCGCGGCTTTCACCGCTTTCTGCTCCATCGGCGTGTAGGCGCGCAGTGCGTGCTGGATCCGGTTTCCGAGCTGCGCAAGAACGGAGTCCGGAATGTCCGACGGCTGCTGCGTGATGAAGTAGACTCCGACTCCCTTGGAACGGATCAGACGCACGACCTGTTCGACCTGCTGGACCAGTACTTTCGGCGCGTCGGTGAAAAGGAGGTGGGCCTCGTCGAAGAAAAAGACGAGTTTCGGTTTTTCCATGTCTCCGACTTCCGGGAGGAGCTCAAAAAGCTCGCTGAGCATCCAGAGCAGAAACGTTGCGTAAAGGACTGGGTGACGGTAAAGTTCCGTGCAGTGCAGGATATTTACGATCCCCTTCCCGTCGGTGTCCGTCTTGATCCAGTCGCGGATGTCGAGCGGCGGTTCTCCGAAAAAGCACTCGCCGCCTGCTTTTTCCACGGCAAGCAGTGCACGCTGGATGGCGCCGATGCTCTGTTTCGAAATATTTCCGTACTTGAGCGTGTACTCTTTGTTGCGGTTTCCCACGTAGAGGAGCATTGCGCGGAGATCTTTCCAGTCGATCAGGAGTTTGCCGGATTCATCCGCAATTTGGAAAACGAGATTGAGAACGCCTTCCTGTACTTTCGTCAATTCCAGAAGGCGCGCAAGGAGCGTTGGCCCCATCTCGCTGATCGTCGTGCGGACCGGGATCCCGCCTTTACCGTAAACGTCCCAGAATCGAACAGGAAAACTCTGGAACTGAAAGTTCGCGATCCCCATGCTTTTCAGACGTTCCAGGATCTTCGGCGTCCCTGTCCCCGGCTGGCACATGCCCGAGATGTCTCCCTTTACGTCTGCAAGAAAGACTGGGACGCCCATCTCGCTGAAAGATTCGGCAAGGACCTTCAGCGTAACGGTCTTGCCCGTACCTGTCGCACCTGCGATCAATCCGTGACGATTGGCCATTCTAGGATTTAAAAAAACACGCGTTTCATTGCGGGAAACACCAACGAGTAATTTGTTTTCTGTGTACATTGGGGAATTTTCGGTAAACTGCGGTGATGGAATGTCGGTCGGTGAGGCGGACGGAGCCGCTCACGGAACTGGGGCGGTGAAACGGAACGCTGCCGTGTGCGGCCGGGGTCCGTCGAAAAACATGAACTTCCTTTCATTTTACGCGAAATAAAAAAAAAGTAAACCCTCCCCTAAGGGAAAGTGGGGAAACTTTCCAGGCTTTTAGAGCACTTTTTCTGAAAAACAGAAATTCTTTTCCGCCACTCCTTCCAAAATATTCGAAATCTGGTATAATGTAAGCAGTTTTTTGTGCGTACTCGTTGGCGGCGGACGGATCTGTTCATGTGTGCAGTTCATGTGTGCAGTTCATGTGTGCAGCCCGCGTGTCCGCCGTAGATATGGAATTCAGGAAATGGAAGACGGAAGGAAAGATCATGTCGAAAAATCTTCCCGGAAATGTAAAAGTGAAGGAAGTTGGCGGATTCAAAGACAAAATGTGGGTCCCGCGCATCTGGAACGGAATGCGTTTGACGCCGTATCTCAGCCTCCTTGCCCGTAATGGATTCCTGATCCGTCCCCTGCGATGGCCCATGGCTGCGATGAACATTTTCGCCAGTTCCGTTTCCTCAACTTTCGCGATGTACCAGAGGCTGACTCTCGGCTCGAAGATCGCGAAGGTCGAGCTGAAGTATGACCCCGTTTTCATCGTGGGACACTGGCGCTCCGGAACGACGATGCTGCACGAGATCCTCATGCGTGACCCGCAGTTTACCTGTCCGGACACGTTCTCCTGTTTTGCGCCGGAATTCTTCCTCGTTTCGCGCAAGATCATCACGTCGCTCCTCCGTCTGCCCGACAAACGCCCGATGGACAACGTCGCCTTCGGCTGGAACACACCGCAGGAGGATGAATTTGCTCTTTGCGCCATGGGGATCCCGTCGCCGTACTGCCACCTCGCGTTTCCGAACAACATGAAGTGGAAGGGACGATACGAAGCGCTGCAGAAGTACCTGGATCTTTCAGATCTGACGGAGAAGGAGCTGGAGACGTGGAAAAACGGTCTCGACTGGTTCATCAAGGCCCTCACGTACCGCGACGACCGGCGTCTCGTCATGAAATCCCCGACGCACACGGCCCGGATCCGTGTTTTGCGCGAAATGTACCCGAATGCGAAGTTCATCCACATTTCCCGTGATCCCTTCACGCTTTATGCTTCGACGGTGAACCTCTGGAAACGTTTCCTCACGAGCGAATCGTATCAGAAATCCGACGGCGCGTATTTGGAAGAGCTGGTCTTCGAGTCTCTTGAGAGAATGTATCGTGCCTACTTCCGCGACACGGCCGACATGTCCCCGGAGCAGCTCATTGAGATCCGTTACGAGGACCTTTGTGCCGATAAAGTGGGCGTCATGGAGAAGGTCTACGCGCAGCTTGGACTCGGGGATTTTGAGAAAATGCGGCCCGGTCTGGAACGCTATGCCGAAGAGCACAAAAACTACAAAAAGAATAAATTTGAAATTGACGATACACTCCGCGACGCCATTCGCGGCCGATGGGCGAGCTATCTCGAGCGGTTCGGCAGCGCGGCGGCTGAGTGAGTGTGACTTTCCCCTGGATCTGAAAGGAGTTTTTTCATGTTGAATAAAAAAGTCGAAGAACTGACGATGGAAGACATTGGTTCGATGATGGACTGTTCGGCTGTTCAGGCGCAGTCTACGCTGGAAGATGCGCGTAATGTCATCCTGTATGCGGACCGGTACAATACGTCGGGAATGTTTCTGCTGGGTGGAAATTACGAGATCGTGATGCCGGAAGTCAAAGAAATGAACGCGCGCCGCGCTGCGGAAGGAAAACGCTGCATCAAGGTCGGCGGTACGGTCGGTTTTCCCGACGGCGGGCATCCGACGTGCGTTAAAGTCTATGAAGTGGAACGGATGATGGAACTCGGCTGTGACGAGCTGGACTGCGTCATTCAGGTCGGACTCGCCATTTCCGGGGAGTGGAAGCGCGTGGAAGAAGATCTCGCCGCGATCCGCCGTGCGTCGGAAGGGATCGTTTTGAAGACCATCATCGAGACGCCGTATCTCACGCCTGAGCAGATCACTACCGCCTCCAAGATCGCGATGAATGTCGGTTCCGACTGGGTGAAGACCTCCACCGGCTGGCCCTCCTCGAAGAAGACGACCGTGGAAGACGTCATCCTCATGAAAGCCGCTGTCGGCGACAATTGCGGCATCAAAGCGGCCGGCGGGATCCGGAATATCGAAACGCTCAAGGCAATGTACGCGGAAGGTGCCCGGCTGTTCGGTCTCAGCTGGACTTCGGTGAAGAGCATCATGGAAGGCGGAGAATCTCAGAACGCCCAGTACTAAGAGCCTTCCCAAGCCGTCTGCGGTTTCACCACGGAAGATACCGAAGAGGCCAGAACACACTGAAAAGAGGAAAGAGACAGTGTGTTCTGTGCTCTGACACGAATTTTACGGAAGGCACGAAAAAACTCAAAACGAATTTTTTAAAACTTTTAAAACATTCGCGAGATCCGAATTTTTTCGTGCTTTTCGTGTTTAAGATCCAGTGAGTTTCAGTGTCTTCTGTGGTAAATTTGAACCTACGGGTACGCACTTTCCGGAAGTGCCTTTTGTTCGTGGATGGAACGTAATCGGGGAGTTTCCCGGCGGAAGCGTTCCGGAATGTCGCCAAGTGTGTTTTCCTGCAGGAATTTGCGGACTTCGTGAATGATGGGGAGGGAGTTCTGAACGAGGATCCGTCCCGTTGCGGCATCAAATTCTACGGATCCAACGCCGCCATTGGTTGCCCAGAAATCCGGATGGATCTCTTCTTCAAGTGCCGTCATGAGCTTTTCTTCATCCACGCGGGGATCGAGCGGCCAGAAAAGAGGCTCTTCACACATCGTACCGACACCAAGGGTAGCGCAGTCTTCGCGGATCTCGATCTGATCCAGTCCGAAAACGGTCCCCAAAGCCTGAATTGCCGGCATTTCGCGGCAGGACCAGGGCAAATCTACGTGAAGCTCGACCTCCGAGACATCTTCTGCCGGGAATATTGGGATCCCAAGTTTCTCCTCGAAAGCTGCGATGGCTCCCAGAGTCGTACTTTCCCAGTCATCCCCCTCTTTCAGTTCCAGAGAAATGGGCGTTTCCAGCGCGGTCAGGATACGCTGGCGAGAGTCTGATTCGCGAAAATTTCCGTTCCATTGAGCCATGAACCGCTCGATCTTCGCATGAACTTTGGGAGTTTGCTGGACCAGAAACCGCTCTCCGGCCCAAATGTATCTTCCCCCGCCGCCAATTGCTTCCCAGGTATCCATGGCGACGGATCGGATCAATAGCCGGATAAAAGCGTCTTTTGCGCGATCCGGCGTCCACTCAAGGATCTCCTGCGGGTATGCAGAAAGAGGTGCCATGTCCTCAAATTTCCCCGAAAAAGACCAGTCTTTCGGCAAAATAAAACCGCAGACTAAAGTACTTTTGGGAAACGGATAGACGCGCCATTCATACTTGAGAGCGGCAATCTGCGTCAGGATCCGAAGTTCCCCGCCATCCGTTTCCCACGTCAGACCGTACGGAGCCAGGGCGATATCCAAAACACTGCGCAGCGAGATCCCCTGCGTTTTGAGCGTCACCGTGATCTCGGCCAGCTCCATACCTTCTTCTTCGAGACTTTCAAGGTCCACGGAGAACGGGACCGTAAATCGTTTTTCCCATTCCTGAAGAAGCTCCGCGAGCGGTTTCTGCGCGTACTCTGCATCGATCGGCGTGTCGAGGACCGTGCGGAGTTTCGTTTCTTCCGGCGTTGGTTTCGGATTGCCTTCCGCGAGAAGTTTCTCGAACCGTTCCATGACCTCATGCACATTCTGCGGGACCGCGGCTTTCATTTCGAGCCGAAGCTCTGCCGGAGTTTCTGGATCCGGAACGCGAGTCGGATCTCCCTCTTCCGCCGCAAGATAGAGCAGGACCCGCGCTTCATTCTGTGTCAGATCTGCCGGCAGTGAGTACGTCCGTACTTCCGTTTCTGCCGACAGATTTGACGCGGAAAGGAACAGCAGGACGAAAAAAGAGGAAAATACGGAAAAACGGTTCATTTTCATGGCAGCTTCCTTTCGAGGCGGGAGCTTGACTTTGGGATTCAAGTTTGATTTCTGATCCAGCGTATGATCCTGCGCCTCTTCCACGGTTTCAGCGCAGAAGAGGCGCGCAGTTGGCGGAAGGACTTTTATTTCGCTTTGAGTCCGTCGTAGATTTCTTTGGAGATGCGGAACATCGTGCCGTGCCGGACGTCTTTCAGGCCGTCCACGGTGAATTCGGACGAAATGTCGGTCCACGTTTTGCCGTCTTTGGAGACGATGGCGCCATAGCAGTGCTTGCGGTAGCAGTCGTAGCAGACGAGCCAGTGGTCGCCGAGATAGAGCGCGGAGGGACCTTCCACCCAGTTGATCGGCGAGATGTCGCCGTGTTTCGTCCACGGACCTTCCGGAGTCGGAGCCGTCGCCATGAGGATATTCTTGCGTTCCGGCACGAGCGTCTCGTCTTTGTAGAAGAGATAGTACGTGTCGTCCTTTTTCGCCAGGAATGCGTCGATCACGTTGTGTCCCGGCTCAAAGTAGAGTTTCGATTCGGTGAAGGTCTTCCAGTCCTTCGTCTTGGTGAAGTACTGCCGGTGGTCCAGTTTGCTCTCGCTCGAACCTTTCGCCTGGTCGGTGAAACGTCCGGGGATCGTCGAGGCCCAGATGATGTAGTAGAAACCGCTCGCTTCATCGAAAAAGACTTCCGGTGCCCAGACGTTTCGCG
>SUVI01000133.1 GCA_015062085.1 Planctomycetaceae bacterium | reverse complement strand
CTCATCGCGAAAAGAGTGCCTCCACGCGAAACTGTGCCATTCCAGCGTATCGGGAACTTCCAGCCGGCACTTTTTTTCGAGCATGGTCTTCGTTTTTTCGGACCACGTGTCGTGATTCAGAAGCATTGGCTTGAGAGTGAACGTCAGGAGGAACAGAGCCAGCAGCCCAAGGTACGCACAGCAGCCCCAAAACATGATTCTGGAAAGGAGCGCGAAGAACCGGGAAAGGAAACCGGGGCCGCGAGACTCTGAAAAAAGGTTTTCGCTCATGCCGTCTCCCCGCTTTCCGACGACGGTGCGTCAAGTTTCCGGCAGACGAACAGCGCGTAGCACAGGATCATGAAAAACGCGAACGCCGGGACTGCATATGCCAGAGCGATGGAACCGGAGGCGTCGGAGATCATCCCCTGAAGCTGCGTCAGGATCGCGCCGCCGCAGAGCATCGTGACCATTCCCGCGCCGGCCATTTTCGTGTCGTCTCCCAGTCCCCGCGTACCGTAGCTGAAGATGGTCGGGAACATCAGCGACATGAAACCCGAAGCGCAGACCAGCGCGTAAACACCGAGCAGATTCGGGCTGGCCGTCACGATCAGGCAGCAGGTCAGCGCACCGAGCGCGAAGAGCGTCAGGAGCGTCGAGGGACGCACGCGGCTCATGAGTCCCGTGCAGGAAAAACGGCCGCCGATGAACAGTATCTGCGAGAAAATGTAAAACGTCGCGCCGCACTGTTCCGCCGTTTTCGGAATGAATCCCGTGAGTCCGACCGTCTCGCACAAATCGTAGAAAATGCGGCTCACCGGCTCAATGTTTCGGAGCATTTCCGGCGTGTTTCGCGCGATTTCGTCCAAATTCAGCGCCGCCATGGAGTATCGGACCGTGAAAGACCAGCATGCGATGTGCGAGCCGACCACGAAAAAAAGTGCTGCGACGCCCAGTACGTAGTTCCGGTTGCGCAGGAGGCGTTTCCACGTTCCGAAGAAGTCGATCTTCGTCTCCTTTTCCCGAATAGTCGGCATCCGCGTGAAGAAGATCGCCAGCCACGTCGCGAGCAGAACGAGTCCGATCATCGCGTAGGTCGCCGAGACCGCCGAAAGTTCCGACTGTTGGATCTGCGCCAATTCCGCGGCCGGAAGCAGACTTCGGTCCTCTGCCGTCAGGGGGCTGAGCTGCGAGAGGATGAAGATCTGACTCAAAATGATCCCGACGAGCGACCCAAACGGATTGAACGACTGTGCGAGATTGAGCCTCCGGACTGCCGTTTCCGGTTTACCCATTGCGCAGATATACCCATTGCACGCGGTCTCCAAAATGGCCAGCCCGCCGAACGTGACGAGGATCGCGCCGAGGTAGATCAGGTAACACGCCGTCGGAGACTGGTACGCGAATTGAGCGGGAAAAAATGCGAGTGTGCCGGCGACGAACATTCCCAAACCAAGCAGAACGCCCGCTTTATACGTAAATTTCTTCATGAAGATCGCGCCGGGAATGGCGAAGCAGCCGTATCCTAGAGCGTAACAGACGACCTGGATCCAGGCAGTCGTTCCGTCATTGAAACTCATGATCCGCTTGAACGCAGGAAGCAGCGTGTCCGTCATATTATTCGCCAGCCCCCACCACGCGAAAAGCGTCGTCAGGAGGATGAACGGCCAAAGTACCGAACGGGAAACGAGGGGCGTGTGTCGTGTATCCATAAAATCTCGGAGGGCTGGAGGAAGGAACTTTAAAAACGATCGACTTCCATTGATTCTACCTGCGTCCCTCAAAAAAGTCAAGGGGGGGAACGGTCTTTCTTCTTCGGAAGACGCGGAAATGCGTTTTTTCAGGAGCTTCCAGTATTTCCGCATCCGTTTATTCCTGAATGCACGGAAGGGGACAAAAACACTGCGAAAACCAGAAAAACCGGGAATGCATCCTGACGCAAATTTCACAAAAAAACGGCGTACTTCTTCTTTTTCGCTGCATTATTTCGTCTCCATGTCGTTTTTCGCGGCTCCGCAAGACGCAGTGCATCGACTTGGCACTTTTGGATACGTTCATGGAGTCCATGTTCTGGAAAGGAACCTGACTCCTTGAGTGAGTTCAATGGAGATCCGAAACAAACTTCTCTTTACTGTGAAGTCAGCCTCCCCAAAAAACGTAAATCTTTAGAAGTGCCGTAATGCAGGCAATTGGGCCATTTGCCGTTTCTTAGCAAAGACAATGCAGCCACAAAAGTTATTTCATGACTGCATTGCTGCAATTCATATATATTCTGCTCAAGAGAATCTCTGCACGATGCTTTATTTCCCTGAGGCTGGAACGGTTAGAACGAAGCGAAAGCCCAAAGTACTGAGCTTGCTGCCCGGGCTAAGACAATTCCGATGCGCAGAACGGCAGAAATCGGCACAACTATTCCAGCTGCCCCCACGGCAGACCCGGCATGAACCACTTTCAGGGCCTGTTGGATTGCTCATTGGAGTCTTAGCGTCGTAGTCTACATCGTACCGATCCGAGCACCATTCCCAAACATTACCGTGCATGTCATAAAATCCCCAAGCATTCGGTTCCTTTTGGGCTACTGGATGAGTAGTGTTTTCGCTGTTTTTAATGTACCATCCCATCTTATCAAGGTTCCCAGCATACGTATCCGTTGTACCTGCGCGACACGCGTACTCCCACTGCGTCTCCGTCGGAAGATTTACCTGAAGGCCAAGTTCCGACGAAAGTTTACGGCAAAATTCCTGGCACTCGTCCCAACTTACGTTCTCTACCGGCTTCTTATCTCCCTTGAATTTGCTTGGATTACTGCCCATCACGCTCATCCACATTTCCTGCGTTACTTCTGTCTCAAGCATCCAAAACCCCTGCGAGAGCGTTGTTTTGTGTTGTTTTTCATTATCGTATTGCCCGAGTTCGCCATCTGAACTCCCCATTTCAAACACACTCGTTGAACACGGACACCAACAGAAAGGATAGCAAATCTCCTTACTGGTCCAGACTTTACGTTCTCCTGCATAAGTCCCCGGCTGAACCTTACCACATTCAACATCTTCCCCCTCTTCTTCCGGAGGTTCAGGCTTTGAAGCTGTAGGGGGCTGCGGAATGTCATAGTTCAGCATTCTGCGTACTTCATCCAAATCGGCTTCGATTGTCGTAGGGGGTTGCGGAATGTCATAGTTCAGCACGCTTCGGCTATCTTTCGACGTAACGGGAGTAGGAGATGAACCATTCGTTATCCCCTCTAGACTGTTGGTTGATTGGGGAAGGAAATCGATTGTCGTAGGGGGTAGCGGAATGTCATAGTTCAGCACGCTTCGGCTATCTTTCGACGTAACGGGAGTAGGAGATGAACCATTCGTTATCCCCTCTTGACTGTTGGTTGATCGGGGAAGGAAATCGATTGTCGTAAGGGGGTGCGGAAAGTCATAGCTATGCACGCTAATAAGAGGTCCTTCTTGATTTTTCGGCGTCCCGATTTCACCAGCACTAATAATATGTCCCGACGGGGGAAGTCCTTCGTGTGAACGACGCAAAATATCGGTGATGTTAGGCCGATTGGTTTTTAAGGGCTTCGGGGAACGGGGGAGAGGTCTACCTGGCATACGAGCGAGCCACTGAATATCCGAAGGAATTTCTAGGGGGCTCACCAAAATCTTTTCTCTCGGTTGTTTTACAGCAACCCCAAGCGATTCCCATTGTTTTGTTATCGACATCTGCTTTTGTCCTTCCGACACTTCTCGTACGCCCGATACTCTTACCTTCATCGTATTGATCGAAGCAAATGTGAAATTACAAAATGTTAAGAGTGTTAATGCCATTACAAACAGTCTCATGATATTTCTCCAGTTTTCAATCGAAAATTAGACTTAAGGATCATTATTATGGCAACCTCGAAAAACCTCATTTTCGTGTAAAAGTTACCACAATCATGAACTATATTATAACATGAGGAAAATACGTTGTCAAGGAGTTTTGCTGGGGGGGGGGGATTTCTTGGAATTTTTTTCAAAAAAAAGTCCGATTTTTGGATTTGAAGAGGTTGGTGCGCTTGATCTTTTGCCAAAACAGGTTCTCATGGAGAAGAGGTTCGTGTTTTGTGAAAAAAGAGGTGCAAAATGTCGCAGATGCGGTTTTTTCGCGGATAAAAGGGACGATCGCCTGGAGAAACTTGGATGAAAATTGAATGTTTTGCAGGATCTGATCCCGAGGGAGATCTTTCGGAAAAAGCTGGAATGTCTGTACAAGAATTCTCCAAAAGGCGGCCGACTACCGTACGGCTGCGTGGTGATGCTGAAGATCCTGATCCTGCAAAGTTTGTACAATTTATCCGACGACGAGACCGAATATCAGATCACGGATCGGCTTTCGTTTCAGAAATTTCTGGGGATCGGACAGAGGATTTGATTTTGGGTGCAAAAACCACGTGAATGTGGATCGAACACACAAATTTATCCGTGACTGCCGCGTGACGCCGGCGAGTGTACACGATTCGCGGTGTTTTGAGGAACTTTTGGACGAAAACGCAGCCGACAAAGGTGTTTGGGCGGACAGCGCGTACTCGGGCGCAGCGTTAAACGAGGCGGTTCGCGCCAAAGGACTTGTACCGCACATCAGCGAAAAAGGTTACCGGAACCGTCCTCTAACCCCGAAACAAAAAGAGCAGAACCGCTGCAAATCACGAGTCCGCAGCCGTGTCGAACACGTGTTCGGCATCATGAGCAAACTGGCACAAGAAAGTCGAAACATCCGTAGCCCAGAGCGTAACAGACGACCTGGATCCAGGCAGTCGTTCCGTCGTTGAAGCTCATGATCCGCTTGAACGCGGGAAGCAGCGTGTCCGTCATATTATTCGCCAGCCCCCACCACGCGAAAAGCGTCGTCAGGAGGATGAACGGCCAAAGTACCGAACGGGAAACGAGGGGAGTGTGTCGTGTATCCATAAAATCGCAGGCAGGGGGAAGGAACTCAAAAAACAAACGGTCCAAACACATACTGATTTTAATCTTTCAGCATTAAAAAGTCAAGGGGGCGGGGAGAAATTTTGTAAGTTCCAGTCTTTCGCAGTTTCGGTGGTGCGATTTCGGAGTTTGGGGCTGAGATCACATTCTGCATTGGGGTTTTCATTTACATTGGATCGGTGGGGATGGGTATGGATGGATAATCGAGAGTAAATATTACTCATCTTGCGGCACACGGTTCTTTGGTTTCCCCCGGCAGGTTTCGACCGGGGGTGGTGAGCGGGGGTGGTGAGCGGGGGTGGTGAGCGGGGGTGGTGAGCGGAAGGGGAAGGAGCTGTGTGCGTTTGGGGTCAGTTTCCCGTTTGGGAATCGAAAAGATCCATCGTCTTTTTCAGTGCTCCCTGCTGGGAGGCGACCAGTGCGGCAGCGTTTCGGCCGAGTGTTTGCGCGAAATCGGCGTCTTCCAGCGTTTTGCGCACAAAATCGGTCATTTCGTCCGTGCTGCGAACGACGACGGCGGCGGAATGCGAGAGGAGGGCGTTTACGATGTCGCGGAAATTCCACGTATTCGGACCAAACGACACTGCGGTACCGAACGCTGCCGGCTCAAGCATATTCTGCCCGCCGCGCGATCCCATGCTCCCGCCGACAAAGCCGGCAAAGGAAGTCCCCCACCATCCGCCAAGTTCTCCGATCGTGTCGACCAGCAGAATGTCTTTCCGCGGGATCTCGTTTCGGCTTTCGTTCGGGGTCCCATCTTGATTTTCTTCCGAGAGTTCCGAACGGCGCTGAAAATCTGTCCCTTCTTTTTCGAGCATTTTTTCCACTTCGCCGAATCTCTCTGCATGGCGCGGAACGAGGATCAGACGCAGTTCCGGGTGCGTTGGCTTGAGTCTTCGGAAGACTTCCAGCGCCATCGATTCCTCCGGATCCTGCGTACTTCCTGCCAGAAAGATCCGGTCTGTCTCCCGAACGTCCCAGAGTGCTGCAAGCCGTCGGGTCTTTTCATTTCCTCGGTCAGACTGTGCGCCGTCATACTTGATGGATCCGACGTTCACGACGCGGTCATCAGGCACTCCGAGTGCACGAAAACGTTCCGCACTCGCTTCATCCTGTGCCGTCACGAGAGCAAGTGTGCGCATCAGCCGGGCAAAAATGGGCCGAACACGCCGATAATTCCGAAAACTCTTCTCGCCAAGCCGGCCGTTCATGACGAAAACGGGGATCCCGCGCCGCTTGGCCTGAAGAAGGAGATTAGGCCAGATCTCCAGTTCCACGAGAATGAGAAAATCGGGCTGAAGCCTGGAAAACGCCTGACCTACCGCCCATGAAAGATCCAGAGGTGCGTAAAAGACAGTCTTTCCGGCGAATTTCTTGCGGGCAAGTTCCAGACCGGTGCGAGACGTGGAGGAAATGACGAATTCCCAATCGGGATGTCTGCGCTCCAGCTCGCGGAGGATCGAGGCTGCAAGATTCACCTCGCCCACACTTACGGCATGGATCCAAACGCGGCGGGCGTTTGTGCCGCACTTCGAAACGCACTTCGGAACACAGCCGAGGAACTTTTCTGAAAATCCTTCCCGATACTTTCCGCGAAAAAGCGCTGAAAAAATCAGGTACGGAAAAAAAATCACCAACAGGATCAGGTAGCAAAAATTGAAAAAAAACGAAACGATCATGCGAAAAAATCCCGAAAAACGTTCCCAAACCGCGTTTTTGACCCATTCAAAACGCAAAACGACAGCAGTATAGCAAAAAAAATAAATTTTGGGAATCCCACTGGTCAAAAATTTAAAAAAGTGTAAAATAGGAACAGAGACGCTATTCCGGGTCTCCGACACACGCCGCCGGTTCCCGCAAAATCGCGCGTTTCCGTATGCCGCGGATGGTATTTTGACGTTTTCCCGATCCTGTTTGACCTTTTTGAGAAAACATTCCCCATGAAAATCGCGTTCCTTAAGACTGTAGACCTTCACTTCATGAAGCGTTACCTTTGCATGGCGGCCGCCATTCATTTTGGTCTCTTTCTTTTCTCGATCCTCGGGAATATTACCCAGCAGCAGGATGCCGTCAAGGAACTCTTTACGGAGATCCCCCTCGGAAAAGCATTAGTCATCTATGCGCAATACCACACCCTCGTCGTCCTGAGTTACCTGCTCAAACTCCAGCCGATCATCGTCACGGCCTCGCTCATGGCGACCTTCTGCCTCTTAGACAAAAACATCATGGTCTCTTCCAACCGAACTGGCCCGCTCATCCCGCTTCTTGGCGCTGGACTTCCGCGATACAGGATCGCAGTCCCCTTTTTCATTGCAGCCATCGGTCTCAATCTCTTCATGTGTACTGTCGAAGAAGTCTTTTATGCCCAATGCCAAAACTGGCCGGGGGCGGATTCAAAGAAATTCATTGATGCCGACAACACTGCCCAAAAGAAGAATATTCCCCAAAACGATGACGTTACTTCCATCAAACTTTACGGCACGAATGTCGATTTGGAGAACGGTACGTTTGAAAACGGAAAATTCATCCTTTCCAGTGAACTGACCCGCTCTCTTCCGGATGTTCTGGATGCCGGCCGGATCCAATGGCTCCCCAATACCGACGAACATCCCGCCGGTTATGTTCTCCGAAACATTAAAGACCTGAAGACGAAGACCTGGTTGGAAAACGCAGAGAAATACGAATTTGAGCTTAAATTCTCACCGGAAAAAACCGTCAAAATGCCGATCTTCTACACGAACAGGAATGAGAAGATGAAATGGCTGGAAGATGGAGAAGTATTTATCGTCTCAACCATCCCGCCGAGAAATCTCGTCGATCTGACCAAGAAAAACATCCCCATGTCGCTGGTCACGATCTGCCGGGAATTGAGCGCTTCGAAGGAAACAAAACCGCAGAATTCTCTCTACTCGCAGTTCCATTGCCGAGTATTGAGGCCGCTGCAGGAAACTGCTTTCATTTTCTGCGTGATTCCGATCATACTTTCCGGGCGGATCAAATACAAATTGCTGGTCGCGCTCTATCTTATGTTCTTCAGCGTTTTTTACTATGCCGCAGTCATACTTGGGAATTCCTTGATCAATCACTATGGCTTTTCGCCGGCAGTCGGAGCATGGGTCCCTATCGCGGTAACTGCGCTGACCGCTGCGATTTTATATCATGAACTTTATACTTAATTCAAACATTTTTCATTTTCGTTAAATTTTAACAAAATAAGTAAAAATTTTGCCATATTTTTGGGGAAATGCTCTTGCATTTTTTTGAGAGATTTCCATAATATGCAGATTGAAGAAAGTTTTAAATTTTTAGTCAGATGACAGACTGCTGTCCAGTGCCTGTTTCCGATCCCGCTAAAGGCTTATCTGCGAGATCCGTGAGACCCGTCCGAAACAAAACGGCGGCAGACTGTGTGTCCCCAATAACCACGTCAACCCTATGACTTCCAGAGACCGAGTAATCAATACTTTATGCCATCAGCTTACCGCACCGGTTCCCATGCTGTTGCGGATCCCGCAGACGCTGGAGCGGGAGCGCTCGGAATTTTGCGCGATGCTTCGTTCCCGTTTCCAGAACGATCTGGAAATGCTGGATTTCAGTTTTCCGACTGCCTGTCTTGAAGCAGAGACTTCGGCCGAGCCGAAAAACCAGGTAAAAGACGAGTGGGGCTGTTCGTGGAGCAAAAACACTGATGGCACTTGGACGCCTTCGGAAACTCCGCGTTACGATGATATTTTGGAGCTGGAAGGGATCCGTTTCCCGAAAACTCCGGTTACGGACGACATTCGGGAGTTCGTCAACATCCAGTGCGACAACACATCCCATTTCACGCTGGCTCAAACGCGGATCCACCCGTTTCGAAGACTCTGTGCCCTCGGCGGACTGGAAAGTGCGCAGGAACTCATTCAGCGCAAACCGCGTGCATTGAAAGAGATCATGCAGCGTTTCTTTGAGTACTATTTCCGCCAAGTCGATGCCTGGTGCAGGACCGGTGCCGACGCGATCGGGCTGGAGGACGACCTCGCTGACGAACGCGGGGTCCGGATCTCGCTTGCTCGGTGGAACGAGATCCTCGTACCCATGCTGCACGAGTTCTGCCAGAAGATACGCAATGCGGACAAATTCGTTTACTTTACCGGTTCCGGAAATTTTGAAGAACTGATCCCCGGACTGATCTACGCAGGCGTCGACGCCATTCGTTTTGATGCGGAAATGATGGATGCCGAAATGCTCGTTCAGCGCTACGGACAGCGGATCGCGTTCCATCCGATCCTGAAGCCCTCCTTCATTGAGAACAACACGGAGGAAGCGATCTCGGAGCAGATACTTGCTTGGCGCACGATTTTTAACGAGCAGAATGTCATTGCGGAATGTCAGGTCTCCCCGCAGGTCACCATGCGTAATATTTCCTGTGCGATGCTCAACTGGCGGCGCAGGATGCCGTTGCCGGACTATTGATCCAACCTGAAACAGTTTCCAACCGGGCTGAAACAGTACGTTTTGGCCCGTTTTTTCATAATTCCAGCGAAATTTTCCCAAAAATATAGGCATTTTTCACTCGCACACTTGAAATTTCTCAAAATTTAGATAGAATAAAAAAATAGTTTATTTTGTTCATTTTTATGTGGGGTATTTTTTATGGCCAAGACATATGAATCTACCATTGAACCTGAACCCGAACCCAAGCAGTTTAATGGACTGGAACCGGGGTATTTACTTGGCGAGCATCAAAACTACCGTCTTGAGAAAAAACTCCAAAACGGTGGAATGGGTCAGACGTGGCTGGCGATGAAGGTCTCTGGAAAGCAGGATCTCCACCGTGTTGTTTGTAAGCTGCTGCGAAACGACCTGCGTGACAAGAAAAGCGCCGTCGAAGAGGTCCAGCGTATTTTTCGGCTCACCCAGTCCCTCTATCATCCACACATCTGTCCGCTTCTCGGGATCGAGCTTGACCCGAATTACGGCACTTTCCTCGTGATGGCATACGCTGAGGGTGAGACGCTCCGCGAGTGGTTTGGGGTACAGGAAGGACACGAAAACGGACTCCCGCTTTCTATGCTCCTGCCGATCCTCCGTCCGATCGCCGGTGCGCTGGATGCTGTCCACAGTGAAGGCGTTTTTCACCGGGACGTGAAGCCGGAAAATATCATGTTCCGTAAACCGGGCGAGCTTTCCCGGCCGTGGCTCATTGATTTCGGCATCGCCGCCCAGCTGCATAATGAGGAAGAAAACTTCACGGAGCATGGCTGTGCCGATTCCGGTACACCTGCGTATAAAGCACCGGAACAGCACATCGCGGATAATCAGGACAAACGAACGGATGAATATTCGCTTGGGATCATGACTTACGAACTGCTTGCCGGACGCTTGCCTTACAGAGGCAATAACGACGCGCATTATGCCATTCTGAAACAAAAACAGCCGAGTCCGATCCCCGCGCTTACTGACACTCAGAATGACGTTCTATTGAAAGCCTTGGCTTACGATCCATCGGACCGTTTCACTTCATGCGGAGAATTTATCGCGGCATTGGCTGGCGAGACTGGGATCGCGGCACAGAAAAAAGCCCTGGAAGAAGAACGTTTGCATCTGGATGAAGAACGCAGTGCGCTGACGCTCCGAGAAAAGAAACTCGAGGAAAACCGCGGGCTTTTGGAAAAAGACCAAAAACTCCTCGAACAGCAACAGTCAGAACTGGAACGTCGGGAAAAAGAACTGAATGAGCGTTTTGATGTGTTTCGCCAAAAAGAAAAGGAATTGGAAGAACGCCGTAAAGAACTTCTGCCAAATGACTCTGCTTCCTGTGTAAACATGACAGATCTGCGGCAGACCCTAGAGGAAGGTAAATTTAAATATGAAATTTCCGACGACTCCGTCACCATTACCAAATACACCGGCTATGCCGAAACCGTAGACATTCCCTACGGCGTGACGAGCATTGGAGATCGCGCGTTCTACGAGTGCTCCAGCCTCACGTCGGTGACGATCCCCGACAGCGTGACGAGCATTGGAAATAAAGCGTTCTACTACTGCGAGAGCCTCACGTCGGTGACGATCCCCGACAGCGTGACGAGCATTGGAAATTCCGCGTTCGACGTCTGCTCCAGCCTCACGTCGGTGACGATCCCCGACAGCGTGACGAGCATTGGAAATGAAGCGTTCTGGGGCTGCTCCA
>SUVI01000132.1 GCA_015062085.1 Planctomycetaceae bacterium | reverse complement strand
CGTGAAAGATCCCGAGCCTTCCTGTACTGATCGTCGCGGCGGTCTCGAAGGAATCGATCCCCCTTCCCGCAGCCTCACATCCGATGAGCCGGACCTGCGGATCGCCGATAAAATGCCGAAAGCTCCCGATCGCATTCGAGCCTCCGCCGACGCAGGCGATGACGGCATCCGGAAGACGTCCTTCCTTTTCGAGGAGCTGTTCCCTGATCTCTTTGGAAATGACGGCCTGAAGATCCCCGACGATCCCAGGAAACGGATGCGGTCCCATCACGGAGCCGAGACAGCAGTGCGTGTCCTCGATCCGGGAACACCACTCCCGCATGGCCTCCGAGACAGCATCTTTGAGTGTCCCCGTCCCGCTTTTTACCGAAACAACGTCTGCTCCAAGCAGTTTCATCCGGTACACATTCAAAGCCTGACGCCGGGTGTCTTCCTCTCCCATGAAAACGAGACATTCCATCCCCATCAGAGCCGCCGCGGTCGCCGTCGCGACACCATGCTGCCCGGCTCCGGTCTCCGCGATGAGGCGTTTTTTACCCATTTTTTTCGCGAGAAGAGCCTGGCCCAACACATTGTTGATCTTGTGCGATCCGGTATGGTTCAGATCTTCCCGTTTCAGATAAATTTTCGCCCCGCCGAGCGTTCTGGTCAGTTTTTCCGCAAAATAGAGCCGGGAGGGACGTCCCGCGTAATCGTGAAGAAGCGTTTCCAGCTCTTTTACGAATTCCGGATCTTCCCGAAAATGCTCGTATGCTTTTTCAAGCTCAATGACGGCATTCATGAGCGTTTCCGGAATATACTGCCCGCCATGGATCCCAAATCTTCCTTTTTTCATCAATCACTCCTTTCTGACCGCTTGCACAAAAGCCGTCATTTTCGCCAAATCTTTTACTCGGTCCGTTTCAAGGGAGGAACTCGCGTCCACGCCCCAAGGTGCAGGCTCCAAATTTTGAATGAGACCGCCGACATTTTCCGGGGTCAGACCACCGGCAAGAAAGTATGGACGCCGGATCCCGTGAAGCAGCGAATGATCGAAAAGCGTCCCCGTTCCGCCTCCGGAATCGAGGAGGACCAGTTCCGCCGACGAACGATTCGCACGCTCCGTGTCCGCTTCATTTCTGATACGAAAAGCCTGAATAATGGGGCAGTCCGCCATTTTCCGCAAGGACGCAAGGTAATTTTCATCTTCGCTTCCGTGAAGCTGAACGGCATCAATACTCCCGCTTTGAAGCAGTTCCGCGACCCGTTCCGGTTTTTCATCCGCGAAAACTCCGACAGTCCGGATCCCTGCATCCAGTTTCTGTCTCAAAATTTCCGCTTGTTCTGCCGACACATGGCGTCTGCTTGCTGGCACAAAGACAAAACCGGCAAAATCGGGACGCAGTTCGTTTATCCACTCCGCCTCACAGAGCCGGGTAATTCCGCATAATTTGATCCTGGTCATTTTCTTTCACCTCGCTTTCTGCTCCGGATTCTGCTCCGGATTCTGCTCCGGATTCTGCTCCGGGTTCCGTTTCGCCTTCGGTTTTGCCTTTCAGTTCCCGGATCTTCGCTTTTTTATCTGCTGCGCGCATGAGCGACTCTCCGATCAGAACGGCATCCACTCCAACGGCACGCAATTCCGCTACGTCTTCGGCAGTTTGGATCCCGCTTTCCGCCGCGAACAGGATCCCGTCTGGAACCAGATCCCGCAATTTCCGACTGTTCCGCATATCTACCGAAAAATCATTCAAATTCCGATGATTGACTCCGATGATCCTCGCCCCGGCACGAATGGCAGACCGGACCTCCATTTCATCATGCGTCTCCACCAGTGCAGAGATCCCAAGCCGTTCACAGACTGCCAGATACTCACGGAGCTGCGTTTCCGAAAGAAGGGCGCAGATCAGCAGGACCGCCTTCGCCCCCAGGAGCCGCGCTTCAAAAATCTGATAGTCGCTGACCGTGAAATCTTTCCTCAGGCACGGCAGGCGAATTTCTGCGGCGATTTTTTCCAAGTACTCATCCTTCCCGAAAAACCACCGCGGCTCGGTCAATACGGAAACTGCGTCCGCACCGGCAGATTCATATTCACGCGCGATCTGGAGATACGGAAATTCCGGAGCGATGAGTCCCCTAGACGGAGAGGCCTTCTTGCATTCGCAGATGAAGGCGATTCCCGGTTTTCGAAGAGCGGACTCAAACTCAAAATTTCCCTTCGGCAGAGCGAGTGCCCGACTTTTTATTTCCTCTTCGGAGATCTTTTGTTTTGCAGTCTCTACGCGTTCTTCGGCATACGCCGCCAATTTGCCAAGTATCGTCATCTTTTCCCCCTCACTGATTTGAAATTCTGATGATTTTTTCAAGTACATCCGCCGCTTTCCCGCAGTCAATGACCTCACGAGCCAAACGGATGCCGTCTTGGATCGACCCGGCTTTTCCGCCGATATGGAGAGCGGTCCCGGCATTCAGAAGGACAGCGTTTCTTTTGTGCCCTACTTTTCCCTCAAGAATGCTCCGCGTGATCTGCGCATTTTCCTCCGGAGTTCCTCCGCGAAGCTCCTCTTTCGCGCAGCGTTCCAGCCCGAAATCTTCCGGCGTGATCTCCCCATGCCGGGACCAGCCGTCCTGAAACTCCACGACCGTCGTAGAAGCAGAGAGGGAGATCTCATCGATCCTGTCCTGCCCGTAAACGACCATTCCGCGCCGGACTCCGAGTTTCATCAGGACCTGCGCCAGCGGTGCGACGAGTGACGCATCGTAAACGCCCAGCAACTGTCTCTGCGGCCGAGCCGGATTCGTGAGGGGACCAAGAATATTGAAGACGGTTCGGATCCCAAGCTCTTTCCGGACATTTCCGACGTATTTCATCGACGTATGGTATTTCTGCGCGAAGAAGAAGGCAAATCCGGTCTCCTCCAGCATCTCGAGACATTTTTGGGGCTCCAGATCAATCCGGACCCCTAAAGCCTCCAGACAATCCGCCGTCCCGCATCTGGAAGAGGCTGCACGGTTTCCATGTTTCGCGATTTTCAGACCAGCCGCGGTACAAACGATTGCCGCCGTCGTGGAAATATTGAAACTCCGGGCACCGTCTCCGCCAGTTCCGACGATCTCCATGACCTCAAAATCATGTTCGAGCCGAACCGCCTTATCGCGCATCGCTGCCGCACACCCGGTGATCTCATCGATCGTTTCCGCCCGGGTACTTTTGGCAGAAAGCGCAGCGAGAAAAGCCGCATTTTGCGTCGGCGTCGTGTTTCCGCTCATGATCTCACTGGTCACGCAATACGCTTCCTCATACGTGAGGTCCTGTTTATCGACGATTTTTATGATCGCTTCCCGAATCATCTCAAAACCTCCCCAAAATAAAATTCCTCAGCATGGTCCTTCCGTCCGGCGTCAGGATGGATTCCGGATGGAATTGAACTCCGAAGATGGGGAACTCCCGATGCTGAACTGCCATGACCTCTCCATCCTCTGTTTCGGCCGTAATGCAAAGGGACTCCGGGATGGTTTCCGGAGCAGCCGCCAGAGAATGGTACCGTGCGGCAGGCGCAATTTCGGGAACTCCGCAAAATAACGGGCAGTCTGTGTGAAATTTCACGAGCGACTGCTTACCGTGCATGAGTTTTTTCGCGTACGTGACCTTCGCCCCATATGCCGCACATATCGCCTGGTGACCGAGGCAGACTCCCAAAGTCGGGATCGTTTGCGAGAGTACTGCGGCGGTTTCCATGATGATCCCCGCATCTTCCGGACGACCAGGACCGGGAGAAAGAATGATCCGGTCCGGAGCCGTCTTCCGGATCTCTTCGACCGTCATCTCATCATTGCGGATGACCATGATTTCCGGATCGATCTCCCCCACAAGCTGAAACAGATTGTACGAAAAACTGTCGTAATTATCGATAAGCAGGATCATCGTTCCACCTCCTCTGCCAATTTCAAGGCATTCATGACCGCCGACGCTTTGTTGACGCACTCCTGGAATTCCTTTTCCGGGTCAGAATCCGCCACGATCCCCGCTCCGCTCCGGACGAAGACCTTGCCGTTTTTCTTCCACGCGATCCGGATCGCAATGCACGTATCCAGATTGCCCGTAAAGTCAATGTAGCCGACCGCTCCGCCATAGATGCCGCGTTTCGTTTTTTCAAGCTCCGCGATCAGCTGGCAGGCACGAAGTTTCGGCGCACCGGAAAGTGTCCCTGCAGGCAGGACCGCTTTGAGGGCATCCAGCGCATCCCGATCCTCCCGGATCTCGCTCCGCACCGTCGAACCAATGTGCATGACGCGGGAATAGCGTTGGATCTCCCTCAGTTTTTCGACTTCCACACTGCCAAATCGACTGATTTTCCCAAGGTCATTGCGTCCCAGATCGACCAGCATATGGTGCTCGGCAAGCTCCTTTTCATCTGCGAGCAGTTCCTCCTCCAGCGCATGGTCTTCCGCCTCATCTTTTCCCCTCGGCCGAGTCCCCGCAAGCGGAAACGTATGGAGGATCCCATTTTCGAGCTTTACGAGCGTCTCCGGCGACGCACCCGCGATCTCAACATCCATTCCCGAAAAGTAGAACATGTACGGCGACGGCTCAAACGTCCGCAAAATACGGTACGCATTCAGCAGACTCCCTTCAAACGGTGCCTCCAGACGATTCGACAGAACGATTTGAAAAATGTCCCCCTCGTGAATATGATGTTTTGCCTTCTCCACCATTTCGCAGTAGGCCTCTTTCTCAAAAAGCGGAACCGGTTTCCCGGTCAACCTTCCGTCGTCGTCCGTTTTTTCAGCTCCGGTCCTCAGCAGAGACGCCATATTTTCCAGCTCTCTGACCGCTCTTCGGTATTCCGTTTCCAGGTCGCGCAGGGACATGTTGGCGATCAGGATGATCTTCTGCCGGAAGTTATCAAACGCGATGACTTTATCGAAGAGCATGAGATCCACATCCTGAAAATTTTCATTCTCTTCCATTTCAGCATCCCCGGAAGGTGCGAGCTCCATGGAAGGTTCACTGTACTTCAGGAAATCATACGAAAAGTAGCCGACCAATCCTCCGGTGAATGAGGGAAGATAGTCAAACTGCGGGCTTTTGTACTCCGAGAGGATCTGCCGGATCTGTTCCGACGGATCGTTCGTCTTCAAACGCAAATCGCCGACCTTCATTGCGCTACCCGTACAGGTGATCTCAAGTTTCGGGTCAAATCCAAGAAACGTAAACCGGCCCCATTTTTCCTTTTCCAGAACAGATTCCAGCAGATAGCAGTGTGAAGAAAGCATCTTCAGCTTCCGCAGTGCCGTAATGGGCGTACAGATGTCCGACAAAATTTCACAGCTGACCGGGAGAATGTCGTATTTCCCGTCAGCCGCGATCTCTTTTACCGCTTCAAAATCCGGCAAAAATTTCATTTTGCACCTCCGTAAACGAAAAAAACTCTTCTGACTCTGTCAGAAAAGTTTTCCACCAACGAAGGTACACTATCCCCTGACAGAATCACTCAACAATTCCATCAAGGACGAACAAAATACGCTGTTCACGCACGTATTTTATCCGCGGTGCCACCTTGATTCGCAGCCGCGACAGCTGCGCACTCGACAGGATACCAACATATCCCCGGCAACTGACGTATGCCAACACGTCGCAGAATACTCAACACAGGAACCCCCGCGTTTTTGACTGCGCCCTCAGCGGTCCATTTGCTGAACTGGGATCTGTCCGGCTCTCACCATCCCGAACTCTCTGTGAAGCCATGATCAGCTTTATCTCCGCATCAACGGTTTCTTGATTTTCAGATATTATACCACGATCCTCTGCTTTGTCAATAGTCTTTCGAGGAAAATTTCAAGAAATAAAAAAGGCTGGTCAAAAACCAGCCTGAATACACCCAACAGGGTTCGAACCTGTAACCTTCGGTTCCGTAGACCGATGCGCTATCCAATTGAGCCATGGGTGCAAAAGGGAAAAAAGATGAAAAAACAAACTTTCTAAAAAGAAGTTTGAGTACACCCAACAGGGTTCGAACCTGTAACCTTCGGTTCCGTAGACCGATGCGCTATCCAATTGAGCCATGGGTGCATGGGTTTCATCAGGGTTTCCCTCAATGATTACGCCTGATTATATCACGGTGAACAAATTTTTCAAGGGGGGGAGCCGGCATTTTCTTCAAGAAAGGTCCCTTCATTCAAAAAATTTCTGATATTCTCAAAGGTTTCGATGGAATTGGGGATCTCCATGTGCGTGCCTTTCAGTTTTTTCCAGCACTTCGCACCATCCAGACGGGTCGTGGAAACCGTCAGGACCGCATCCGTCTCCTCTCCATAGTACACATAGTCCGGATGCGTTCCCGCGATGACCGCAAATTCGCACTTCGGAACCCCAAATCGTTCCTTCATCTCGTGTCCGTTGAGCGCAAGATCCGCCAGCGCCTTCACAAAAACCCCAGTCATTCCCTCCTGATGGATCCTCGCGGTCTCCGCGCCCTGATTCGGCGGGCAAAGCTGCACGAATCTTCCGATCGGCAATTCTTCGAAAACGCCATTCTCTTCGGCATACTTCCCCAGATAATTCCGGAGGATGATGCTCCCGAGACTGTGGCCGACAAAATCGATCCGCTCCGCACCTTTCAATCCCGCCAGGATCCCGGCCAGGTACTCCGTGCTTTCCTGGACCGTCATGAAAGACGACGCACACGCAAGATTCAGAACTGCCGAATACTCTCCATCCTGCCGAAACCAGATCGCCATATTTTCCAAATGGACCGACCCGGAGAACAGCCCATGCATCAGGACCAGGACCCGACCGGAAAATGGGGGGATCTCCAATTCCTGCCGGTACTCCTCCAGCACACGTTCACAAAACTCCCGGCTCCCGGACGCCCGGCAGACCGCCTGCGGATCCAGAAGGCGAAATTCCCCGGTGAAGCACGAACGCTGAATGTGCCATTCCTGCAGAAAAAGCACATCCTGCCAGAACATCAGCCCGCCGATCGTCTGCTCGTTTTTCCGAACATCCTGACCGGGGAAAAGCTGTCCCCGCGTCTCCATATTCCCGCAGACACACCAGGCAAATACGAGAAACCAGCCCAGGCTCCGAAAAAATCGGCCGCTTCCCGCCATTCCGAACGTTCGGAGATCTCTTTTATTTTTCCAGTTTCCCTGCAGTTTCATTTTCCTTACTCCCGGTCTCTTTATTTTCCACATCAGCCGTCACTCCCATTTTCAGAAACGGAAAGTAAAGTTCCGCACTTTTGGGAGTCAGCGCAAAAAGCGTCCACCCCGGCATTCCAAGTTCCCGCGCCGCCCGGATCTGCACGACACACTGATCCGGAGTCAAACGGGAACTGGACGAACTGATCCCGATCCCCGGATACATCGGAATGGATGCGCCAAGTGCTTCCTTCTGCGAGCCGGTCATGAAAAGGAAACGTTCCGCGCTGTTCGTGTAGTTCATCGGGCAAACAAAATCCAGCCAGCCGTTCTTCGCCCACCGGACCCAATCCTGCCCCACGGAATCCGCACAGTTGGGATAGTCGCGAAACACGGCGGCAGAAACTTCGACTTCCGGCCGGATCTTCTTCACGGCGGCGTACGTTCTGGAGACGACCTCAGCGATCTGCGCCCGACGCCATTCCAGCCAGAGTTCCCGAACCTCACCGCTGAGCGTACAGCGCGGCCAATCCGTCAATTCCGTTCCCGTTTTCTCCCGCCAGAACGTGCAGAAACGCCCGCGGCATCCCTCACAGAAACAGTAATTGGAACCTGGAAACCGAATGTAGTCGAAGTGGATCCCGTCCACGTCGTATTTCCGGACGATCTCGCAGAATGAATCGACTTCAAGCTGCTGATTTCGCGGATCCGACGGACAGAGCCAAAGCTCTTCCACACCATCCCTGCCGCACTGAAGACGTCCTTCCGAACGCATCCTTTCAAGAAATTCATTCGGCGCATTCGAACAGTTGAAGTTGACTTTCCAGACGTGCACTTCCACACCGTATTTCTTCCCGGCCTTTACGGCTTCTGCGATGGAATCACCATACTGCGCCACTTTGGGAGAGACCGGGAGAAGTTCACTCTCGTACCGCGCTTCGCCTCCCCATGCCTGATTCGCCAAAATTGCCGTGAACCCGGCTTCTGCCAGCTCTTTCATCGCCGCATCCCAGTCGCCGGGGTACGTTCCGAACCCGCTGTGTTCCCAGATGAAACGCCGTTCCTTTGCCGCAGGTTTCTGCGCCGCACAAAATTCCGTCCGAGCTTCCAGGATCCTTTCATCCAGAATCGCGGAAAGCTGAAAACCCGCCTCTGCGTCTGCTTTTTCAAAAATCATCGTGCGGATCCTCTCCGGCGAGAATCCCTCTTGCGCGAGCTTTTCCAATTCCCGGGAAGCGGCGGTGCGGTATTTCTTCTGAACATCATCCTGCGGTGCGATCCCGACCTGAAGGAGAGTCCGCCATTTTTCGCGCAGGATCCGGCTCAAAAGCTGCGGACAGTGCAGATTCAGGAGAGACGCGAGGAGTTCCCGTTTCTCACGGATCCCGCCATTCGCCAGAAGCACATGCGTGATCCACAGGCCGCGCCCGCTCCAGAGCAAAGCAGGATACCGTGTCCGTTCGCCATTTTTCAGACTCCAGTACGCAGCGGCCCTCGGAGCATTTTCCGGTTTGGCGAGCTGCGGATCCGCAATATTCGGAAGGATCTCTCCGAGCTGGAAATTCCAGGATGCCTGCGGCAGAAACTCCGGCACAGGACCGCCCAGAAAATTCTGAAAATCGGCTTCAACGTCCATTCCCGCGACCTCGATCCCATGATCGCGTGTCCGCACGTACCCGACACTCCGAAAACCCAGCGTTTCCAAAAGCTCCTTCGGCACGCTGTAGCAGACGACCAGAAACCCGCCGTTTTCCGCATAATGCGAAAGCAGCTTCACCGTCCGCGGTTCCATTTTTGCCGTGAGCGGAAGAACGAGCACCGGTACCCGCTTCAAAAATTCCTCCGTCAGCTCCGCTTCACTCACGATGCCGGGCGTCATTCCCATTCCGCGCAAAAGCGAGCCAAACTGCGAGACGTACCGCACAGATTCAGGATTTTTCTCCGGTTCCTGACGCAGGATCCACACGTCGTTCCTTCGGCACCGAAACGACTTCAGCGTCACCGGCTGATCCACCGGTTTTCCCGCATAAAATGCGATCCGCACGCCCTTTACGTTCTGCAGACCGGCAGGTTCTCCCTCGATCCTGGCAGAATCCGCCGCAAAAACGCACCGCAATTCCGTCGGCGATCTCTTCTCCACTCTCCCAGCCATGGAATACCAGCCGTCTCCGCTCGCAAAATAGAAAATGATCGGACCAAGTGCCTCTGGATGCGGGCACTCCAGATCCAGAAAAAAGAGTCCGGATCCCGACGCGTCCAGCTCAAGCGGTGCATCAAAACAGACACGCGCCTTCTTCGGCTCCGATGCAAACGGCAGCGTCAGAACTCCCTCGCAAAACGGATCCCGACTCGTGGAACACACGGTCCGAAAATCCAGGTATGAGGGACTCAGCTCCGAATCTGGATCAAAGAAAACATCCTGACTGGTCAAAGCCTCCAAAATTTGCGGCACGCCGTTTTCGGCTCCGGTATTTCCTGGAATTTCTGCAGACACGCCGGCCGCCAACTGCAAAATGGCCAGGAGCATCAAAATCGGGATCAATTTTTTCATGGCAGGAATCTTCAAAAAGAGGAAAACAGAATGCGAGACGAAAAGCCGTCCTTCCGCATCGCGCTCAAAAATGTTCCGCATCGTGCTCAAAACATCATGGAAGAAACTCCGGGAAATGCGTGCTTTCAAGACACACACTCCCGGAAAACGCATTCAGACAGGCCGTTCATTTCCTGTCTGGATCCCCCAGTCGGCATCCCTGCCATCCAGGAGATCCCTTAAAGATTCAGTTGAACTTCACCAGCGAGGCGCAGTAATCTTCCGGCGCTTCGTAGCCGAGGAGATTCAGGACCGTTGCCGCGACGTTCGCCAGACCGGGTTTCTCAACGTCCGCCATTTCGTATTCACCCTGGTATCCAGGGTCGAAAATGCAAAGCGGGACCGGATTCAGCGTGTGGGCCGTACGTGCCGTGCGGACGCCTTTTTTCTCAGTCCACATCTGGTCCGCGTTACCGTGGTCTGCCGTCACGACGGCGATACCGTTGAGCTTTTCGATGACCGCGAGGATCCGGCCGACGCATTCATCGACTTTTTCGACGGCTTTGACCGTCGCTTCCATGTTCCCCGTGTGTCCGACCATGTCGCCATTCGCCAGATTCAGACGCCCGAACTTGAATTTTCCGGACGCAAGCGCACCTTCGACCCACGCCGTGATCTCCTCCGCTTTCATCAGCGGCGCTTTGTCGAACTCGATGCGGTCAGACGGGATCTCTTCGTAGTCCTCGCACTGCGCGTTGATGTATCCGGATCGGTTTCCGTTCCAGAAGTACGTGACGTGCCCAAATTTCTGCGTTTCGCTGATGGCGAACATCGAGACCTTTTCCGCGCAGAGGTACTCGCAGAACGTACGGTCGATCACCGGCGGGGCGACGAGGAAGTTTTTCGGGAGTTTCAGGTCGCCGTCGTACTGCATGATACCGGCGTAGAAGACGTTCGGAACGCGGACGCGGTCAAATTTATCGAAATCGGCGCCGCCTTCGAATGCCTGGGAGATCTCGATCGCACGGTCCCCGCGGAAATTGAAGAAAACGACGGAATCGCCGTCCTGGATCGTTCCGATCGGCTGGCCGTCTGCGTCAGCGACGACGAACGATTCAAGGTACTGGTCCACCGCTTTTTCATCTTCGGCGTACATGGTCTCGACGGCCTCTTTGGCGGATGCGAATTTGCGGGCATCGCCAAGTACGTGTGCTTTCCAGCCGCGTTCCACGATCGTCCAGTCCGCTTCGTAGCGGTCCATGGTCGTGATCATACGGCCGCCGCCGCTTGCGATACGGTAGTCGAAACCATACTGCGCATTGATCTCAGCCAAAACATTTTCCGTCGCCTCAATGTACGTGAGGGCTGATTTTTCCGGGACGTCGCGTCCGTCATGGAGAATGTGGAGACGCACTTTCGCCACGCCGTCCTTCGCAGCCTGCTTCAGCATCGCGTAGAGCTGGGAAGTGTTGGAGTGAACGTTTCCATCCGAATGCAGTCCGATGAAATGGAGCGTCGCGTTTTCTTTCGCCTGCGCGACCGCTTTTTTCCAGACCTCCCCCTCGTACATGGAGCCGGTTTCCAGCGCGCGGTTCACCAGTTTTGCTCCCTGATCGAAAACACGTCCGGCACCCAGCGCATTATGGCCGATCTCGGAGTTCCCCATATCGTCATCGCTCGGAAGACCGACGGCCTGACCGTGCGCCTGGAGCTGCGTGTAGAGTTTCGCGCCGAAAAGTTTGTCGAGCGTCGGAGTTTTCGCGACGAAAACGGCGTTGGAGTCATCCTGCTTGCCAATGCCG
>SUVI01000131.1 GCA_015062085.1 Planctomycetaceae bacterium | reverse complement strand
GTGCCGGCTCCGGTTTTGCTGATGGCCCCGGTTCCCTGAACGACGCTGGCGATGGTGATGGTTTTGCCTTCGTCCGCGTTGAAAGTCGTGGTCGTTCCGGAATTCAGCGTGACGGTCAGATCATCCGCCCAGGTGTGGCTTGCCTCAGCATTCACGGTCGCCGTTCCAAGTTTGATCTCCGGAGCCGGCTGCGTGCCGTAGGAGGTTTTCACGATGGACGTCACTCCGGATCCGCCCAGATTCAGCGTCCCGCCGGTGAGATTCAGAAAACCTTTTCCGCTGCTGACAGAAAGATTGATCCCCTTGAGATTTGCCGTTCCGCCGCTAATGTTCAATTCCGCGTAACCGTCCCAGCCGACATGTGTGACAGCATTGACCGCGTTCAGCACACCGTTCTTCAAATTATATTGAGAACGGTACCCCGTATTCGTATAGTGCCCGATACGGATCGCAGTATCTCCGGAAGACGTCAAATCGACCGTCCCGCCGTTCTGGGTAACGATCCCCTGCGCGTTTTTAGCCTGGTTCACATAAAAAGTACCATTAACGGTAAGCTGTGCTCCATCATTAATATCAACATATGCGGTCTTGCTTTGACAAATTCCAACATTATTGACCGTCAACTCACCGTTCAGCGTCATTTTGGCGCCATTCTGCGAGGTGTTCGTAATGGAAAACGAGTTGAATGAGTTTTGCGTCCCGGCAGCAAAGACGATATTCGCGCCTTTTTGATTAAACGTCCCGGTCGTGACGACATTATTCTCAAACGTGATCGTCTGCTCGGCATCCGGCGTCACGGTCAGATCGCCTGCCGCATTGATATCCTGAGAGTACGAGCCGCTCCCGGTAATCGCGTTTCCGTTGACAACCACATCTGCCCGCACACCACTCACACCGCTCGGCACGAGACACGCTAGCGAAATAAACGCACTCAAAAACGCGGCATTCCTGCGCGTAAAATCGTAAATGAAAGGAAAACGGCGACCTGCAAAACGGACCATTAGATCCTCCACAACAAAAATCGACTCAAACAAAATATTCATTCTTAATTATATTCCGTTTGAGTAAAAAATCAATTAAAAAATTTAAATTAGACAAGAGATCCCAAAAATCTCAATAAATCCGCAAGATCTTAGCGATCTTGCGGATTTTAAATATTTACGTCTCCCATGTGCACACTTACTTCGTACCGATCGCACGCACTGTATCACGGAACTGTTCCAGTCTCTGACGGTAGATCTCGACCCACTCGCCGACCGGCTGAACATCTTCGCGGAATCGGACCATCTGCCGTACGGCATCATGAACGGTAAATTTCTCTTCCGTACCAATTCCCTTTTCCTTCCGCAGATGATTCTCGACCGCCGAAAGAGCCGTCACGGCCGCACCGAGAGCCGGTCCTTCCTGAGATTCCAGACGGCGAAGCGGGAAATTCAGCACGGAAGCCAAAATACGGCACATGAGGTCGCTTTTCGCCACGCCGCCCGAAACGGAAATGGAGCGTACCGCACATCCGGCTTTTCGATGCTCTTCAACTCCAAGCGCAATGAGATACGCCAATGCTTCAAGACAGGCACGAAAACGTACGCCCTGCTCTGCCGGCTCTTCTCCGATCCACTCCAAATGCGGCGAATGGATCCCCAGCGACGGTTCCGAGATCAGGAACGGTAAGATCCGCGCTCCGTTTGCTCCCGGCCCGCACGCTTCCGCCGCTTTCTCAAGCGCTGCAAAATCGGGATCTGCGCCAAGCACACGATCCATGAAATACGCACCGTTTCCATAGCACCGCATAAGCAGATACGGCCCCCAGTTCAACGCCATGACGTCCAGATTCACGTCCGAAGACGGAATGGCGGCACACGAGCTGTTCACGACTGCCGAGTTTCCAAGAATGATCGCGATCTCACCGTCATTCACCGCACCGCCGCCGACTAGACCGGCCTGCTGATCGTCGCTGGTCGGGAAAATCAGCGGTCCCTGCGCACGCGCGAGTCCAAAACCGCGCAGATTCGGCGGCAGCTGCGCTTCTTCATACGCAAACAGTCCGGCAACATTTCCGATCGGCGTGTCCGCATCGATGATCTCCGGAAGCTGACTCCAGGCCATTCTGCGCAGCTCCTCGTCCTGAAGTGCGTCCAGCATTTCACGGCGCCACTGACGCGTACGGAGATCCATCATCCCGGTACTTGCAGCCGCAGAAACGCTCAAGACATCAAAATTTCCAGTCAGATAACCTGCTGCAAGACCGCCGTGCGTCTGGATACGATGCGTCGCAAGCCACTTGGAACGCTCTAGCCGGATCTCATCCTTCACCAGATGAGAAAGCGAGTAACGGATCGCCCATGGTCCGCCAAGGAGTTCCTGAACTTTTTCCGTACCGCCGAGACGCTCCATTCCCAACGCATGAAACTCCGCAAGCGTCTGGTCATTCCAGCAAATAGCGCGCCGGATCTGCCCGCCGAAAGCATCGATCCTGCCTGCAGTATGGTGAGTCGCCGAGATGCCGCCCGCGACCCAGTCGTCAAAGCGACCCATTTCGCGCAATTTCGCCGTCATAGCACGGAGAGTCTGACGTGCCTGGCCTTCAAGCTGAAGAAGATTCAGCTCGATCGATCCATCCTCACCGACAGACAGCTCCGTCGGAAAACGGGATTCCGCAAGCACGCTGCCGTTCAGGTCAAACGCAAGACACTTTACCGCACCAGTACTGAAATCCCAGCCGGTCAGAACTGCATTTTCGGGCACACAAAGTAAAGAATTCGGCATAAGTCATCTCCTAGTTATTTTTTAGGGAAATTCCCACCTTCCACATCTTTTCGGTAAGCAAAGCAGGCTGCAAGTATCTGTGCATTCAGGTCCACATACTGTTTCGCGTGCTTCGGCGTCCTTCCTGAAAGTCCAAGAATATCCTGAAGCACGAGTATCTGTCCGTCACAGTACGGCCCAGAACCGATCCCGATCGTGGGGATGGACAGCTCCGCGCTGATCTCACGAGCAATTCCGTGCTCCACACATTCCAGCACGACACCAAAAGCCCCGGCATCCTGAACCGCAAGTGCGTCACGCATCAACTCGTCATGCACCCGCTGTATCGAGTAGGTCCCCAGAGTCTGGATCTTCTGCGGCAAAAGTCCAATGTGCGCCAAGATCGGTATTCCGGCATCGACCATGCGCGCAATCATTTCCTTCTGCTGAAAAGATGTCTCCATCTTCACACCATGGCAATTCGTCCGCTTCATGATCTGCGTACAGTCACGGAGTGTCCCGACCCAGGAATCGTGTCCTCCAGGAAATGGAAGGTCCGCGATGACAAGCGCACGGCAAGCCGCCCGCGCAACGATCTCCGTATGGTAGATCATCTCCTCAAGTGTGACCGGAAGCGTATTCGCTTTTCCCTGAACCACCATTCCAAGTGAATCTCCCACCAGGATCGCATCGATCCCCGCCTCATCCACGAGCCGGGCCGTCGGGAAATCGTATGCCGTCAGCATCGAGATCTTTCGCCCGGTTTTCTTGATCGCCGTAAATTCCGGAATCGTCAGAGCCGTCATTTCCTGAACCTCACCACTCTAATTTTTTCTAGACCACGGAGAGGCCAAGAAACGTCCCAGTTTCGACATGGAACTGACCCGCGCACCGCGAAAGATCTCCGACGCATGACCAAAAAACTTCCGGACGCCCGCTTTCGTGATCAGCGTTCCATCCACGACTACTTCCTGAAGGCGCGCAAAATGCTTCAGCGTCTTCAGTGCCTCATCGCTGAAATACGTATCCGTTACGTTCAGTTCACGCAGATCGTTCATCTTTTTCAAACTGCGCAGACACATATTCGTCACCTGCGTATCATTCAGATGAAGGACCTTCAATCCCTCAAGCCCCTGGATGCAGACGATCCCTTTATCTGTGATCGGACTTTCGTAATCGCATCCGTCGATCGGGATCGTACCGCCAAGGTAAAGCTCCACAAGCGACGTCAGCTGCGAGATCGACCGAAGCCCAAGGTCTGAAACGATCGTACCTTGAATATTCAGCAACTGAAGCTGATGCAGCCCCTCCAGTGCCGGCATTCCTTCATCCGAAATATTCGTATCGTCCAGTTTCAGAGAATCGAGAAGCTGGAACTGCGGCAGGTACTGCATCCCTTCATCCGTAAACGACGTGGAAGTCAGGACAAGTTCCCGAAGATTCTTGCAGTTCTCCAGCTCATCAAACGTTTCACCAGTAACTTCCGTCGAAGTAAGGACGAGCGATTCAAGCTGCGTCAGGTGGGAAAGCATACGGATCCCCTCGTCCGTGATCCGGGTCGAGGAAAGATTCAGTTCATGCAGATTCGTGATCTGCCCGACAAGATGAAGCGTCTCATCATCGACACGCTCGTTCATCGCAAGACTGAGACGCAGCGGCACATGGATCTTCTTCCATGCCGAAACACATTCCGGAGTCACAGCATAGTGCCACCAGATCTCCAGCGTTTCGCCATCCTTCAAAATTTCAAGCAGTTTCGGATCGATCTCCGGATCTGGCGCAAGTTTTTCCAGCTCCGCCGCTTCCTGAAGCATTCCGGCATTCCGCATTCCAGCGGCAGTACGCACTTCCAGCTGATCCGACGTAATGCGGGAAGGTACGGAAGCCGGCCCCCACGAATTTCCATTCGGCTGCCCCATCCCTGCCGGATACGGCATCCCTCCGGAAACGGGAACGACTCCGGGCATCCCTGTCGGAGGCGGATACATTCCGGGATACCCGCCCTGCGGATACGGATATCCGGGAACCATCGATACGGGAGCGCCTGCAGGCCAGACCGTCACGAAAGAAGGAACCATCGGAGTCGGAATGGGGCCTCCAGACGAAGGAACTTCGCTGCCGGGAACCGCGGAAGATACGGTCCCCGAAATCGGCATTTCCATGACGACAGGACTCATTCCCGGCATGGGGACCGGACCTTCGTTCTGCGCCATCCCGTCGATCTCGCTCAACATTCGATCGTACGTTTCCTGATCGATCGCACCATCAAGAAAACGCTGCATCACTTTCTGTTTAAGCTCCAAAAGTTCTTGTTTCATTTCTGACCTCTGGAAAAAACCAATCTTTTTACCAAAATTCCCTTTTCGTCAAAAAACGGAAAATTGCATCAGCCGTCATTACCCTAAGGCTGCATTCTTCGGTCAAACATTCACCAAAAAGTCGACCGTATCTTTGATTCATCGTATTTCATTAAAATCAACTAAAATGAAATTACAGTTCAAACGCCGCTGCCCCCAAAAAAATTCATTCGTAAAACGAACATAAGCAATATACGCATGAAAACGAATGAATGGTTCAGAAGAAAATTACGTTCCGCAAGAGTCACCGAAAAAAGAGGAATTTCACAGAACGTACGGTCTGAAAAAACTTTAACGGTTTACCGATCATTCCAGTTTATTCCAGAATGACCGGTAAACTGTACTTGGGGAAAATGACCACCTAACTTCAGTCCTGATTCAACTTCTCAGCCGTCGTCCAAAGCCCGGCGGACGGCGTACTGATATAGTAGACTTCTTCGCCATTTGGCATGGTATTGAAACCATTCTTCATCTTCGCAGGATCATAGAGCGCCAGCATCTCATTCAGATCTGCATATCCGAAACAGACGCTTTCGATCTCTTCCCTCGTCAAATGCCCCGGTGCATACGTAATGCGAAAACGCCCTTCGCTCGATCCATGGATCAAGTGTGCGGTCCCGTGAGTGAGATCCTGAAGCATCGGTTCCGTCTTCCAGAGTTTCAGGATATTTTCCGTACCGGAGTAACCGTATTTGCGGATGAGGATATCCACGTCTTCCTGCTCGCCAAAACGTTTCAGTCCCGGCGCAAGAATGATCAGCTCACCGTCATCAGCCATTGCCTTACGCGTACGATAGACCGCTTTATTCGCGACCCACGTGCTGTAAAATTCATCTCCCTGCATGACTGCTACGACTTTCTTGAGCGGCGGAACGACCGTAATGTTCTGTTCGCGCGAGGCTTTTGCAGCATCAAGGTACGTCTCCAGATCGTTTCCAACGTAGACTCCCGTATGGCCCAGCTCGCCGTTCTCGTCGTACGCCATCACGACCTCGAAATACATATCGGGGAAATTGCCGAGGAAATCATCCTCCGCTTTATTATAGCACGCACGCAGCGGAGAGATCAGCGTCCCCAGATTGTTTTCAATCCCGCAGCACGCCGCCGCCATGTGCGAAGCGCAGATCATCGGTTTGCCGCCGAGTCCGATGAAGTAGTTTTTGTTATGATTCGCAAAACCAAGGACTTCGTGCGGAACGACGTGCCCCACGTTGATGATGAGATCCCACTCTCCGTCAAGCAGGAAATTATCGAGCGAGACCGGGATCGCCCAGTCCACTTTTCCTGCGGTGGCTTCCTTCACGAAATCCACAGAAACTTCCCCGATCGTCCGGGAACCATTCCGCCAGTCGTGCACATGGATCCGGTCAAGCGGGATAGAACCGAACATCCAGCGGTTCTGTTCATCCGTGTGCGGAACGTGCTGTCCGAGCGTCGGAATGACGTGAACTTCCGCCGTCTGAGAAAAGATCTTGTAAAACTCCTCCGTGATCCAGCCCGCGCCGCTGTGCGCTCTCGTAATGTCCGGCGGGAGAAGAAGGACCCGTTTGGGATCCCGACAGATCTGCCGGCGTGCTTCCTCTGCGGCACGGTAAACGAGTTCCACGATATTTTCACGAGTCAAACGGCCTTCAGCAGAAAACCAGGTCATGTTTCATTCCTTTACTTTTCTGAAATTTACTTAAATTTGGATAAATTCAACAAAATTTACGTTCAATACCATGCCGTCGGTGAGACACTCAGGCGATCCTGCTTCCCTGCATTTCAGGCTCAAAACTCTTCCTCAAACACAGGCAGTTCGCCGTCGATGAGCGTCATTTTCATTTCCTCATTCCGGATCTTTCCAAGAAATGATCCAGCGATCCGGCACCGAATGACGAGGGAACCGTCGTCGCGGTACTGACGGGAGAAAACTTCCCCGTGATTCGCCAAATACGCCGCGAGTTTCCCATTCGTGATGGACATTTCGACCTCGACCGTGGGAAAATGCCGACTTAGCATGTCGCTGACCGCCTGCGCCAACTCCGGTAATCCCTCTCCCGTTCGAGCACTGATCCCCATAGCGTTGGGATAGCGGTTAAGGAGCGCCTGCAGATTATACTGTGTCGGCAGTTCGCCGTTCTCATCCATGCTCTTGAAAGCATCGATCTTGTTGATGACCAGGATCGTATCTTTTTCCTCGATCCCCAGATGCTCCAAGACCTCGTACGCAGCCTGGATCTGAAACATGACCATCGGATTGCTTCCGTCCGCCACGTGCAAAAGCAGATCTGCACACCGAGCCTCTTCCAAAGTCGCCCGAAAACTCGCGACCAAATGGTGCGGCAGATTCCTCACGAATCCCACGGTGTCGCTCAGCAGGATCGGTCCCCAGCCGGGAAGCGTCCAGCGGCGCGTGCGTGTGTCGAGCGTCGCAAAAAGCTGATCCTTCACGTAAACGTCCGAACCAGTCAGCGCATTCAGAAGTGTACTCTTTCCCGCATTCGTGTATCCAACGAGCGACACGGTCCTCGTCTGACTCCGCGATTTTACCTCACGCTCCTTACGCTGCTGAACGACCGTCAGCTCTGCTTTCAGATCCGCAATGCGCTTCTGTGCCAAACGCCGGTCTGTTTCCAACTGCGTCTCGCCCGGTCCGCGAAGCCCAACGCCTTTCTTCTGACGCGAAAGGTGCGTCCACATCCGCTTTAAACGCGGCAGGGAATACTCCAGCTGCGCAAGCTCTACCGCAAGACGCGCCTCTTTCGTCTGCGCCCGAGACGCAAAAATGTCGAGGATCAGCTCCGTCCGGTCAAGGACCTTCACGTTCAGCTCCTTTTCCAGATTGCGGGTCTGTCCCGGAGCCAAGTCATTGTCGAAGATCACGACATCGGCTTCCGTCTTCTCAAGCATCCCCTTCAGCTCAAGCACCTTTCCGCTCCCGATGTATGTTGACGGCTCGATCGCAGAACGGCGCTGGACCATCTCACCCACGACGACCGTCCCGGCAGCCTCGGCAAGTCCGCGAAGCTCATCAAGCGGCTCTTCGCCCGTTTCGCCCAAAATATTCACGCCGCCCGTCGGACGCTGTGGCAGAAGGACGGTCACGAGAAAAGACTTTTCATTCAGGATGGTGCCGGAGTTTCTTTCTTCCATGGAAGTTCTAAGGCGCATTGCCTAAAAGGATATGCCCGCTGAAAAATATTTTCATGCGAGCCAAAAACAAAATTTCGCTTTTCTATTTTACCAAAGAACCATACTTTTTCAAGTCCCAATTTCATCTTTTACGAAAATTTTCACAAAATTTTCCAATTCTTGTGACGACGCGCGGTTTAAAAAAAGCTCTTCTGCTGCACGACTCGAAAAAACAGGAAAAATAGGAAAGATATTCCAGTTCTTCCGTTTTTTCTCATACTAACGGATCTAACAGTCGATACGATTATCGCGGTCTCTGTGCAGAAATTAAAGTCCCCAGCCTGCCCCCGGAAGAGACTCGCTGATAACCAAAAATTTGAGAGGAAAAATGAACGGAAATTTTCAGTCAAAAATTTACTCACAGCAGCCGGCCCCGCTTTACGCAAAAGTGCAGATCTTCCCGGAAACTGGATCATTTACGCTCTCCGCCTGGTCAGCTCAGACCGAGCACATACACACAGGCGAACTTCCGATGCTCAAACAGAGGCACTCTGCCGCACACTCACGCATCCGCAGACCTGGAAAATGGTTTCCGCGTCTCCTGGGCGCCTCCTTACTGACGCTCATGAGCGCATTCCCGGTCTATTCCGAAACGCTTGAAGACGCGTGGGTGATCGCGATCCGGGAAAACGACCAGCTCAAAGCGAGTCAGCAAATGACCGCAGCCGCAGCCGCAGGAACGGATGCCGCACGCAATGCCCGCCTTCCGCGGATCACCAACGCGACAGCCTACGCCGTCCTTTCGTCAGAACCGAGCGTCAACGTTAATTTCGGGCAGTCGCTCAATGGGATCGCACAGGCAAATCCGGGACTGGGACAAGCCCTCAGTACGCTTCCGACCTCCTATTCCGCACCGATCATAGATCAAGACACGCTCGTTTCCACCACCCAAGCCATCCTGCCGATATTTACCGGCGGAAAGATCACGAGCCTCATCCAGCAGGCGGACGCCCGCGCGGAAGCTGCCAGACAGGGAGAGCGCAGGGACTTGCTGGATCTGAAAATGGACGTTGCAGAAAATTACATCTTGGTCCTGCGCATGAATCAGATCGTAAAGATCCTTCAGGAGACGCAGAAAGAGCTGGAAGTTCATGTTCAGAATACAGAAAAACTCCTGCAGCAGGGAATCGTCACGGAAAACATTCTTCTGGCCGCACAGGTCTCAAAAGCAGAGATCGACCTGCAGATACTTCAGGCGGATCAGGCACTCGATCTTGCCAAATCCGCGTACAATCGGTATCTTGCACGTCCGCTTGCATCGGAAGTCCACCTCGAATCCCTCGAACTGCCGCCGAGTTCCGGAGCACTCGAAAATTTGACCGCGATGGCCATGGAAAATCGGCCGGAACTCCGTGAACTCGCAGCACAGGCCGCGGAATCACAGGCAAAGAAAGCAGAATTCCGCTCCGAGCGGCTTCCGTCCATGACATTCGCCGGCGGGTACACATACTTGGAAAATGAAGCTCTTGCCGAAAACAATTACGCCTCCGCCGCGGTCTGTATGGTCTGGACTCCGTTCGACGGCGGTGTGAGCCGGGCAAAACAACGGGCTGCCGACCATCAGACTGCCGCGGTGAACCGCATGAGAGACGACGCGCGGTCCGGGATCGAACTGCAAGTCCGACAGTACTGGCTGCAGGAACAGGAAACACGCCAAAGACTGAAGGTCGCAAAAAAATCAGTAGACCAGGCAAAACGCAATCTGGAGATCGTCCGAAGTCAGTTCCTGCGCGGAGTCGCGCCCCACACTGACTATCTGCAGGCCGTCACTCTAAAAACACAGGCCGACATAAACCAATACTCGGCTCTCTGCGACGCGTTCCTCGCCCACTACCAGCTGAAACGCGCCGTCGGGATCCTCTAGCCGCACAGTATTGCGCACTGACGCGAAATTGCGCACTGACGCGAATCCGTCTTTAAGCGTATTTCGTGTCGGAACTCCCTATTTTCCCTGCGTATTTTGGTACGGAACAGGATCCGTAAAGCCAGCCTGACGGAAACCTTCCAGACGCAGTCGGCACGCGTCGCATCTCCCGCAGCTCGTGCCGTCTTCAGCCGGATCGTAGCACGTGTGCGTCAGCGAGTAATCCACCCCCAGCTCCATCCCGCGCTGCACGATCTGCGCTTTCGAAAGGTAAAGCAGCGGCGCGTGAAATTTCATCTTCAGCCGACCTTCCACACTCGCCTTCGTCGCCAGATTCGCCATCGTCTCAAACGCCTCAAGAAATTCCGGACGGCAATCCGGGTACCCGCTGTAGTCGATATGGTTGATCCCAAGAAAAATATCTTCCGCTCCCACCGTCTCTGCAAACGCAAGCGCAAGAGAAAGCATGACCGTATTCCGAGCCGGAACGTACGTGTCGGGGATCTCGTTCTGCGTCGCACCCATCTCTCGATCGTGAGGAACTGCAATCGACGGGTCCGTCAAAGCACTTCCGCCGAAACATGCAAGGTCCAAATTCAGAAATTCATGCCGTTTCACGCCCACAGCCTCACCGACTCGCCGGGCAGCTTCCAGTTCAAAAAGGTGCCGCTGACCGTAATTGACCGTCAGGGCATACAGTTCGTCGAAACCTTCCGATTTCGCGATCGCGGCAGTGGTGCTGGAATCCAGACCGCCGGAAAGAAGAACGATAGCTTTCATGAAATTCTCCAAAAAAGGAATAGGAAACGAAATATCTGGTTTTGAGGAAATTTTCCACTTCACACGCAAGGGAGCGTTATGCTGCGTGCGGTATCGCCGATCAAAAAAGCGGCAAAGGTCACTAAAGTGACTGGATTGCCGCACTCCAGATCAAAACATCCTTTGCAATGAAAGTAAAACTTCGATTTTTGTGTAAAATTTTCCGGGGCGCTGCCCCGGACCCCGAGGACATTCTGCTGGACTTGTTTGGCGGCGAAGCCGCCTCGCTCCGCGCTGTACGGCGCTACGCTCTATTCCTCCGGGACTGGACTGGCCAAAACTGGGCGGAAGCCAAGGTTGCTGTTCCGATCGTCCGGCGAATAACTGTACCGGATCGCGGAGCGACAGTCCTGGGCGTAGCTGAACCAGCCGCCCCCGCGGTAGACCCGGATCGAGCCGCTGTTAGGGCCTGTCGGGTCGCTCGTTGGCGACTCGGTGTAGTAATCTTCATCATACCAGTCCTGGCACCACTCCCACACATTACCGTGCATGTCGTAAAGACCCCACGCATTCGGCTTCTT
>SUVI01000130.1 GCA_015062085.1 Planctomycetaceae bacterium | reverse complement strand
CCCAAAAGCAACGCGAGACGCGCCGCCTCCCAAACTGGCTGCCCGTCATGTCGCCGCGGCCGTGAGGAAGGAACATCTTGAAAGTTGTTCCTCCCTCAGACTCCCTCTTCAAGAACTTTTTAAACTGCTTTTTTTGTTTTTTTCTTTTTTTTATGGGTTGCTCCCCTTGACTTTTTACGCATTTCACCATTTAATGGAGAAAACGATTGGGGAGCCCCTTCCCATCCCCCGCCATTTTCAGGAGATGAAAAAATGAGAAAGACTGAAAAATCTCTTTGTTTTCCGGTTTGGACCTTTTTCTTTCTGACACTGCTGGTGTTCGTCGGAATCAGGTCGCCATTTTCCGTTCATGCGGAAAAAGTGTACGCGGCGACGGACGGCTCGCGGCTTCTCATCAGTGATTTTAAAGAGGGTACTTTGAAATGGCAGGACGTCAGCCATGGTCAAATGCCGCTGGTCTACATTCCGGAAGGACTGCGCGTTTCAACGAATTTTAAAGAGTTTCCCATGGCAGAGCGTGTTTCGATCGACGCCAATGTGGAACTGGATCTGACGCAGTGGAACCATTTTGAGCTGGAAACCGCGGTCTCTAACACGAAAGCGTTTTCTTCGGCATCGCTCTATTTCCGCAGCGGGAAGGGGTGGTACTCGTGTTCCGCCGGCGTTCTGGGAAAGAATGGGAAATTGACTTTCCGAAAAAGCGATTTCCGCACAGAAGGCGAGCCGGAAGGGTGGGAGCGCATCCAAACGGTCCGCCTTTCGTTCTGGCGGATCGGAACGGAAGAGAGCGACGTCATTTTCTCTTCGCTCGCGGGAGTCATGGAACCGATCCTTTTTGTGTCCGTGCTGAATTCAGAAGGAGTGGAACTCTGGATCGGGAAAAATAATGCGCGGCTTTTGAACGATGAAGCGCTCGTGCCGATGGAAATTTCCGCGGATCAGCTCACCATGCCGAAAGAGGCCGATGAAGAAACGTGGAAAAAACTGCTCGAAAAGCGCCTCGCGCTCATCGTGAACCACACCATGCACCTGAAACCGGAGACGCGGGCGTTTCTGGAAAAGTGGGCGGAAGAAAACGGAACGGTCCTGATCTTGCTGGATCGCGACCTGCGGAAAATGCCAATGGATCCGGAGGCGTTTCTTCGTGAACTCGCGAATTCCGCCCCGCTTCGCAAAAAGCTGGAAAACGCAGCGCTGTGCCAAGCTGTCACGCTGTTCGGTACGAAAGCCGCCAATGAGCAGGAGATCGTCAGTGAGGCCAAAGCGCATTTTCAGAAGGATCTGATCGCAGGGATCCGCTTCTGCCGGGAAACGCACGAGAAAAATCTTCGTGAAAGTGTCGCGAATTTCGATGCGGACCACTCGATGAAATTCCGTGCCTGGTGGAATCATAGCGGGCTTGGCGCGTATCCGGGCGACTGGAAACGGACGGCCAAAGAACTCCGAGCGGCTGGATTCACGGCAGTCATTCCGAATATGCTATGGGTCGGCGAGGCGCATTACCCGAGCCAATGGACTCCGACCGGTCCCACGTTTGAAAAGTACGGCGACCAAATGGCGCAGTGCGTGGAAGCGTGTCATGCGGAAGGGCTCGAAGTGCACGTTTGGCGCGTCTGTTTCAACGCAAAACACCACGTGACTCCCGAACGGCTTGAGAAATTCCGAACGGAAGGGCGTCTGCAGGTCAATCGGGCCGGTGAGGAAATTCCGTGGCTCTGTCCATCGCATCCGGCAAATATCGAGCTGGAAGTCGGTTCTATGCTGGAAATTCCGGAGAAATACGATGTGGACGGCGTGCACTTCGACTACATTCGCTACGACAGCGGGTGCTGGTGTGACGGCTGCCGGGAGCGTTTTGAGAAAAAAAGCGGCCGAAAAGTCGAAAACTGGCCGAAAGACGTTCTTTCCGGTGAGCGTAAAGAGGAATTTTACCAGTGGCGCGCCGATCAGATCACGCACATCGTGAAGTCGGTCAGTAAACGGATGCGGGCCGAACATCCGGACGTGAAGCTCTCGGCAGCCGTTTTTCAGGGGTATCCCGGCACGATCTACTCAGTCGGACAGGATTGGGGACTTTGGGCACGGGAAGGCTGCGTCGATTTCCTTTGCCCGATGAACTACACGCTGGATGCCGAAACGTTTGAAAATCTCTGTCGGCAGCAGATGAAAGTGGTACCGGAAGGATTTCCGCTCTATTTCGGCGTCGGCGAGTGGAAACTCCGGCCGGAAGAAACGTTTGAGCAGCTTTACCGTGCGGACCGGGCGGGAGCGAAAGGCTTCACCATCTTCGATCTGAGCGAACGTGCCGCCGGACGGATCCTTCCTCCGCTGACGAAAGAAAAGTAAGCGCGGTGTGAAGTGCAGTCAGGAGAACCGTTTGCAGGATTTGGAGATTTTCGCAGAAAGGAGACAGTGCGTGCATGAATGTTTCCCGTGATTCCGTGGAACGCCTTCTCGCATGGTTTCAGGAAAATGGACGTCATGAATTGCCGTGGCGGCAGGAGCGGACTCCGTATCGGGTCTGGGTCAGCGAGATCATGCTCCAGCAGACGCAGGTCAAGACGGTCCTAGCGTACTTTTCTCGGTTCCTGTCGGCTTTTCCGGATGTTTGCGCACTTGCGGAGGCGGAGGAGGAGACCGTTCTGCGTCACTGGGAGGGACTGGGATACTATCGCCGGGCGAGGCAGATGCATGCGGCAGCAAAAAAGGTCGCGGAAGAAAGAAACGGAGCGTTTCCGGAAACTTTTGAAGAGATCCTGGCGCTTCCCGGAATTGGACGGTATACGGCAGGCGCGATCCTTTCGTTTGCGCTCGAGAAACGCTTTCCGATCCTGGAAGCCAACACGCAGAGACTGTTTGCGCGGCTGAATGGACTGGAGCTCCCCGTTTCGGCCGCTCCAGCTCAAAAGATCCTTTGGGGAACGGCTGAGGAGTGGATCTCCGAAAAATCTTGGGTCTCCGAAAAACCTTGGGTCTCCGAAAAACCTTCGTCCGTGAGTCCCTGCACGCTGAACACGGCTCTCATGGATCTTGGAAGTCTCGTCTGTACGCCGCAGGCTCCAAACTGTTCCGCGTGTCCGCTTGCCCGGGAATGCGAGGCTCTGCGGATGGGGCGTACGGCAGAGCTCCCGGTCTCTGGAAAGAAAATGCGTTACGAAAATCGTGACGAAGCAGCAGTCCTCATTTTTCGGAAGCGGAACGGTGAAGAGGAACGAGAAGTCCTTCTTCTTCGGTACGTCGAAGGAGAATGGTGGGCCGGCCTGTGGGATCTTCCGCGTACGCAGCTTCATTCGGAGACGATCTGTCAGGAACTTGCTGATTTCGTGCGGCGTACGACCGGATTGGAGATCCAAGTCGAAGAGGAACTCCAAACGTTTCGTCATGCCGTCACCCGATACCGGATCCGCCTGCGGACATTTCGAGCCGGAGAACTTGCCGAAAAAGCCGAAAAGACGCTCTTGGAAAGAACGCCTGCCGGAGGGGAGATCCGATGGGTGCGGGAAAGTGAACTTGACCGCTTTCCGCTCTGCTCCACGGGACGAAAGATCGCGGAGCTGCTTTAGGATCCACGGAAAAAGGCTCCCGATCTTTCAGAAAAGGAGCCTTTTTTTAGTGACCTGTGTCCACTGCCGTTTGGGTTCAGTTGGCCGGAACTGCGTCCTGCGCGGCTGTATTTTGCGGGCACTCACTGCCTGGTTCATTGAAATTCAGCCCCATTTGGAACCAGCCGTTCTCTGCCTTGACGAAAATGGGACGGATCCGGAGTTTTGAGAAACCGGCAGATGCGGCATCGGCAGCTTCTGCAGTTCCGTTTGCAGCCGCGTTTGCGTTTTTCAGTACCGGAACTTCTTTAAGTTCTACTTCCTCTTTGAAAAGTTCCTGAAGACGCTTCCCCATGACTCGGCGCAGGCTCACGATGCTTGCGGGAAGGCGTTTTTTGACGGTCGGATCGAAATCGGACGGCAGGATCTCCACATTCCCCTGACGGACCAGCATGAACATTCCGTTTCGGGCTTCGATCGCGTACGTGACCGAAATGTCCAGCGGCGGATACGTTTTATTTTCATGCGTCAGTTTGCTGCAATGGAGCGATAGCTGGATCTTTCCGTCATGCAAAGACACTTTCATCGGCCAGTTCTGCGAGAACAGAATGCTCCATTGCGGCTTGTGTTTGGCCGCGCGTTCCGTAGCGTTTGCCGATTCCTGCTCCAAGGGCATCCATTCCGGCATACTTGCGAGAAGCTGTTTGCCTGCGCGTTCGTTCATCAGGACGCCGCGGAAAAATCCGGAGGTCATGTTCTGGAGCGATGTCTCGTGGACTGCAAAGTAAATGTCGCAGGGAACACACGGTTCCGGAGCCGGCTGCGGCGCAGAAAAGGCGTCTTGGTCCAGCAGGTGCATCCGGGCGTGAACTCCAGTGTCATCCGACCACATGTGCGTTTCTTCCATACGGATGCCGCGCGGGGCAAGGTGACGGAAGAGGACTTCTTCGTATCTGGAATTCCATTCATTCAGTATCGCGTCGATCGAACTGTCGAAACGCTGACGCAGTTTCACGATGTTTTCTGCCACAGCTTGCCGTTCGGTCTCGTCTTTCTTCGCGAACGCACGGCGAGTCACGAAATTTTCGATCAGCAGACGATTGTGGATGTCCTGAACGCCTTCGATCCTTGAATTGGTGCGGATCTGAACTTTCGCCGGAGTGGAATCCAGTCCATTCTCATCCATCAGAATGTTCTTAGCAACGAAGATCCGGCTTTTGGCACGGGAAGAGATGATCGCTGGGCCTGCGTAAGTACGCGTTTTGCTGTCCGAGGAACCATCCAGAACGATTCCGATCTCGATCTGTTCCGGATTGAGGACCGGGGCGACTGTCAGATTGCCGCTGAAGAGCGATTTGCCGCGAATGGTGCCTTGGGGGATCTGATTCCGGATCTCGTCTTCCATTTCGATAAATCGGCTTCCGTAGCGTTCAAAGACCGTATGACTGACGTGAGCTACGATGTTCGGCTGGGACCACAGTGCGCGTGTGCAGCAGACGTACTGTTTGGCCTGCCCCATCTTTTCCAGCCACCGAGTGAGGTCTGTGACCGCGCACTGGATCTCGGAAACGGGCTCCATAGACGCGAGAGCCAGGAGTTTTCTCATCCGGTCCCGAGCGTTCTCGAAAAGTTTTTCTGCGTAAGCCGGCGAGTGAAGCTGGGCTTCCACTGCAAGGTAGTGTTCGATCGCATTCCGAAGGTCGGCGAAATATTCAAGTTCCAGACCATAAACGCCGCTGGAAAGACGATGAAAGACTTCCAGGAGGGCCGTATGGTCCGCTTCTTTTTCAAGCTGGAGGGCGTCCCAGTGAAGGAGTTGTTTCCAGAGCTGGCGTTTGGCTGCCGGAGTTTTAGCAAAAAGACGCTCGACTCGGTTTGCGGCTGCGCGGACTTTTACGTAGGCCGTTTCGAGATCTTCAGGCTTCGGCGGCTCGTATTCCGCGCTGCACCAGGCGGCGTAAAGCAGACGCGCATCCTGCGTAAAGTCACCGGAAAGGGTGAGCTCATCGAGCGGCTGCGGGTCTTTAAGACTAAGGCTGTACTGGGCCAGTTTCGTTTCAAGCTGGATCGAGGTTTTCGGAAGTGCGAGCAGGCTTTCATCCTCCGCATTTTCTGCGTGAAGGTCGTCTGCCGCCATGGTTTCAACGGCAGATCCCGATGTTTCCGCATTCTGAAGAGAAGACGGCTCTGCAATTGCCGATCCATTCTGAGCTGCAGCTTTTGCTTCTGCGTTTTGGATCGCTAGGGCGTCTTCGTGGAGGTCTGGGATATTTGTTTCCAATTCCTGTGTTTTCTCACGAGAGACTGGAGTGCCTGCGTTGGAAAAAGCGGCGGATGGTATTTCCACGGTCTGATTTTCCCTGCAGGCCGAGGCGGGAGTTTCGGAGTCCATCGGAAGTTCCGGAACGGTCAGTTCATTGCCGGGAGTTTCCCGCGCGACCCACGCAATGTCGACCCGCTGCGATTCCAGTTCCGCATTTTCAGCAGAGTTTTCCGCGATCGCATCTTCTGCTTTTACCGCAGGGGGGACCTGATCTGCGAGTTCCGGGTGCGAAACGGGAAGCAGCAGCTCGGCATCCAGCTCGGCATCCAGCTCAGTATCCAGCTCAGTATCCAGCTCAGTATCCAGCTCAGTATCCAGCTCAGTATCCAGCTCAGTATCCAGCGGGGCGTTCCGTTCGGCATCATCTTCCATTTCTGCCGTCAAGATGGGAGTTTCGGGCATCGGGAGCAATTCGGCGTCGAGGGGATCTTCCGCAGATGCGAACGTCTGCTTTTGGTCCTCGATGAGATCGTGCAGCGGTGACGCGATTCGGGAAGAGTCGCAATTTTTCCCGCTGGGGTCATTTGGGCCGTCATCCATGCCTTCTTCTATGCCGTCCGTTCCCAACGCGAGGAGCGGTGAGACTGTTTCCGTTTCATCTGGAGCTTCGGCGTCTGCAAGGTCTTCGGCGTCTGCAAGGTCTTCGGCGGCTGCAAGGTCTTCGGCGGCTGCAAGGTCTTCGGCGGCTGCAAGGTCTTCGGCGGCTGCAAGAACTTCGGCGTCTGCAAGGTCTTCGGCGGCTGCAAGAACTTCGGCGTCTGCAAGGTCTTCGGCGTCTGCAAGAACTTTCGCTTCTCCAGCTCCATTCGGTCGATCTTCGAGATCTTCCGGAGCGTCCGTACTCGCGAGCGCATTTAGATCCTGAGTGTCCTGTCCCTCTGCGTCTTGAGACGGATCGTTCTGCGCGACGGCGTTCTGGAGTTCAGCGTTCTGGAGTTCAGCGTTCTGGAGTTCAGCGTTCTGGAGTTCAGCGTTCTGGAGTTCAGCGTTCTTGGTGTTTGCGGCCAGAAGCAGCTCGGTTCGTTCCGGGACGGGGTGGATCGCTCTGTCCGCGATGAGAGCTTCCGGGGCAGTCGTCCCCCTGCAGAACGTTTCGAGGATGGAACTCTGCTGCCATTTCCGCAGAGCGGTCAGGGAGTCGCGCAGAGCAGTCAGTTCCGGTTTGGACTCAACACCGTAAGCGAAATTGCACGTGACGATGCTGCGGTCGAGAGATCGGCAGGTGTCCGGATCGGAGGAGTTCAGGGCCATTCTCATTTCGGAAATATTCAGGTACTCCCCCCATGCATTCATGCCGGCATCCGGGTACGCCATGAGTTTTTCGACGCGGTCGATGTCCTGCTGAACGATGGATCGGAGAGCGGCTTCCGTTTCGCCATGCTTTTGGTATTCCTGGTAGGCGGCTGCGGCTCCCAAGGAAGTTGCGAGCAAAAAGAAGGCGCTTCCCCATGCAGCGGTTTTGGTTTTGAACATTCAATACTCCGTGAAAAACAAACCTTTACGACGTCCCTGCCTCGTGGTGCGCGACGGCACAAAGAGACCCCCATTCCGTAAATCGTAAAGTCGGCCCCGAATATTTATCCTACTTTCATCTTCGTTCCGGATTTTCTCCGATTCGCAGGCGCGATGGACTTTTTATTGGGGATGCGTTGAGTGCGTAAGATGGGGAAGATGATTTGTTCGGGAAATTCGTGGAAGTACAGAAATTTAGGTCGGAGTGAAAGAGTGGAATCTTGGGCGTTCCTGCCTCAGAGCTCCGTCATTTTTTAGAGATCCGCAAGCCGGAGTGGCCCGAGTGAGAGCTGGCCGCGTAAAGAAAGTGCATCTTTGGCAGTTCCGTTTTCGGGAGAATGTTTTGGAAAAGAGTCAGGAAGCGGAAATTTTTCAAAAAATGGCGGAAAAAAATTTTTTTCATGGAATTTCGTCTTGAAGGAATCCGAAATATCTGGTAAAGTTGAACACAAATCGTTTGTGTATCCCCAAAACGCAGAAAAGGTGCAATGTATTCATTCTGTCCTTCCGATTACCTGGCTATCCGAACGGCGCCTGAGATCCTTCAGTTGACGTTCGACTCCGAAGAACCTGTGGATTACTATCAGGTTTTTGAGGGGAAAGTAGCGCGATTTTTTCAAGCGGAGGCGGCACTTTTCTTTCCTGACGGTTATCTTGCGCTGGTTGCACTTTTGCGAAATGTGCTTCAGGATGGGGATGAGCTTTTTGTTCCGCAGACTACAGACGGTTCGATCCCTGATGTTTTGGAGATCGTGCAGCGTCAGTATGAAGGGGTCCGGACACATTTATTGACGCCGGGTTCGCTTTCGGACCTTCCGGAGTCGGCATCCCGCGTGATTTTGCTGGCGAACGGAGTCTGCGAGACGTTTGGGGCCATTGCGCCGGTGGCAGAGTGGCGAGAAATGCTGCTGGAGCTTTACGAAAAGCGCGGGATCCCCAGTGTCGTGATTTTGGATGATTCGCTTGGTGTCGGACTTCTCGGGGAGAATTACCGGGGAACGCTTGAGCATTTTGGGATCCAGGCGGACTGGATGCCGGATGTGGAAAAGGGCGTTCAGTTCTTTTTCAGCGGTTCGCTGGCGGATGCTTTTGGAAACAGCGGCGGTTTTTTGGTTGGAAATCGACGCTGGCTCCGGCTGCTGCGTAAAGGGGAACCGTGCTGCTGTACGCGGAATCAGATGCCGCTTTCGAATATCGTTGCCGGGATCCGGGCGCTGGAACTTGCACGGGAACCGCATCGTCATGAGGCGCTGCAGAGGAATGCCGAGTTCCTGAAGCGTAAATTGGCGGAGAAGGAGATCGAGTTCGTTTCGCAGAGTGAATTGCCGTTTGTGCTTGTGAATTCTGCGTCGCCGCGGGAGATCGTGAAGGCTTTGGGAGTTCGAGGGTGCCGGGTCGCGCTTACTCATTTCACGAAAAAACCGCATATCTGCATTGCGGTGAATGCGGAACATGGTGAGGTCGAGATGGATCTTCTCGTCCAGACGCTTGCGGAGCTTCTGAACGAGGAGAAAAAGGAAAAACGGTGAGTCGTCCGGTTTACGCGGCGCGCGATCCTGCAAAGCAGGAGCATCGTTTAACGTGAGTCAGCTCAAACGGGAACGCGGGGCGCGAGCGTTCAGTCTTTGGGGAGCCAGACTCGGAAACGTTCCAGATTCTGAAAGATCACCGGCTCTGCGGGATCCAGTTCGTGGGCTTTTTTCTGGACTTCAAATGCTTTTTCGTAGTCTTTCATTGCGAAATGGACCATTGCTAGGGTGTCGGCAAGACCGGCGGAATCCGGGCGGAGCTGCGTCATTTCCTGCGCGTATTCCAATGCTTTCTCCAGCTGAAACCCCGTGTTGGCGGCGAGCCAGGCAAATTCGTTCAGTGCATGGCTTTTGTCTTGGGGGGACGTGAAGGGATTTTGTGCCATGATCGTGATTTTCTTTCGGACGGCTTCCAGATGTTCGAGGATCCGGGCATCAAGGGCTTTCAGCCACGCGTCGTCTTTCGTATGCAGAGCAAGTTTTCGGGCAAGGATCAGCAGGTCGATGTCGAGCTCTTCCTGAGGAGTCTTTTGGAGGTAGTTTTCCAAGCGAGTGCGGGCTTCCGTGAATTTTTGCTGCTGAATGTCTCGATGCGAGTGGAGAGACACGAGGATGTTCGCCATTTTGTCAACGTTTTCCTGGTCCGCAGAATCTTTGCTCAAAAATGAAACGTGCCGAATATCGCGGGCAAGTGCGATCGCGGGTTCGTATTGACCGAGGCTTTGCCAAGTCGTGAGCAGAAGTGGGGAAAGGTGGTTTTTCTCGCGCATTTCCATGTCTTTCCAGAGTGAGTCGAGCAGTTGGGCACACCAGGCAGAGTGGCCGTCCTGCAGGAGGTTTTGGCCTTGGCGGAAGAACAGGATCACGAAATTATTGTGCATTTCCATGCTTGGAAGCGAATTATTTCGGAGCTGGTTTTCGGGACGAAGGAATGTGGTCTGGAAAAATCCATCTGCTTTTGGTGCCGTGCCGGCCTGGTAGAGAAGGCAGCAGAGGCTGAGGTCCAGTTCTCGTGTGAAAAGGAGATCCATCGGTTCCGCCTGTGTGTTTACGTTTTCTAAAAAACGGTTTCGGAACGCCAGGAGCTTTTGCGCGGCAGGATCATTTTCCTGCGGTTTGGCGGCTGGGGCGTTTTCTGAAACGGTTTGGGACGGTGAGGCTTCCGGAGTTTGGGCGGCGGAAGAGGCGAGCGTCTCTTCGAGTGAAAAAAGTGCGAGCAGAAGCTGTTTTCCGGGGGTTTGGGCCGGCTCCGAAAGGAGGTATCGTCGGATCTCTTGGATGAGGGTTTTTCGTGTCTGCCGTGCTTTTTGGTTTTCCGTTTCCCAGAAATTGGGGTCCGGATACGGTCTTTCTTCCGGGAAAATGAGCGGAAATCGAGGGAGAGGACGCTCTCTGGGGAGTGTCCGGTAGGCTGCGAGTGCTGCGAGCTGGGAGAGCCGCGTGTCCTTTTCGAGGAGCGTGAGCCGGAGAAGCGGCGTGAGGGAGGTCTCTGCCGGGAGGTACGTCAGCGAATAGAGCGAAAGCAGACGCAAGTGCTTCAAGCGGGTGATCTCGTACTGTTTCAGGCAGTCCGTGACCTGCGGCGGATCTCCGACTCGGTGGATCCCGTTCTGGAGGATCTGAAGGTAGAATTCGGCCTCCTCCGCGATCGTGAGATCCTCATTCAGACGCGCTTCCTGCAGAAACGGGACGGCTGCGCTGCCGTATTTCAGAAGATCTTGACCTGCTTTTTCACGGATCCGGCTAGAAGAGGAACCAAGCTGGGAAATCGTTGCTTGGAGCGCTTTCTGCTCTGTTTCGGCAAGCGGTTTTTCACGAAAATCGGCACACTGTGCGAAACCTGCAGCGCAAAACGGCAAAAGGACCAGCACCGCGAAAAATACGGAAACCGAAAGTTGGCTTCGGCATGGAAATCTCCGGGATCCATGAAGGAGGAAACGGCTCACTTTTTCAAAATGGAAACGCATTTTTCGACTCATGCTGTTTTTTTGCGGGTTGAATGTCATGGGAAATGGATCCAAAACGGCTGGACTGGATCCGTCCATCTTTCAAATTTTAGCGGAATGTCTTCCAAATGTCAAGGGGGGGAAACTGCACTGCTGCCAGAAAACAGAAAATGGCGTGATGGGAAATTGCGCGACGGAGTGAATGCAAAAAGAAAGCGGCACAGAAAGTACCGCTTTCAGGAGTGGAAGACCATTGAGGTCATCTGGTCAGTTTAGCCAAGTCTGTTTCGCCAAGTCTGTTTAGCCAAACGAGTTATTTCCGCATTGAAGGCATTCAGAAATCGCGGGGGATCTCGAAACCTTTGCGCTGTTCGCGAGCGGCGAAGGTCGCGGCGTGGGCGTCGTTGATGATCTCTTCTTTTGCCGGATCCCATTCGATCTTGCGGCCGAGACGCGCGGCGATACCGCTCAGGTGGCAGCAGTTCATGGCTTTGACATGCGACCAGACGTCCGAGACCGGCATGCCGCCTTCGCGGATGCAGCGGATGAAGTTGTTCTTGTGGCCTTCAAACGGTTTCCCATTGTACAGACCGTCGAAATCCGCCTGCGAGAACGCATCGGGCGCGAGTTCTTCGATCGGCTTGCCTTTGATGCGGCCGCGGCTGACGTGCATCTTGCCCTTCGTGCCTTCGAAGAGGATGCCGTTTCCGTCCGGAGAATGGCTCACGACGCGCA
>SUVI01000129.1 GCA_015062085.1 Planctomycetaceae bacterium | reverse complement strand
GTTGAAAATCGCTTGCATCCGCAAATTGATCACGATCGTGAATCAAATGCTCAAAACCGGCCAGCACTGGGGAGAAAACCAGTCCAAGACCTATTCGTCCTTGACCTGATCCCCTGTGGAAAATACTTCCCAGCTTGAATGCTGAACCAGGTAAAAAGGTAAATTTCAAAAATAATTAAAATTTTGACAATTTACCCCCTTGACTTGAATACAGAAACTCCCAAACTGGCTGCCCGTCATGTCGCCGCGGCCGTGAGGAAGGAACATCTTGAAAGTTGTTCCTCCCTCAGACTCCCTCTTCAAGAACTTTTTAAACTTTTTTTGTGCTTTTTTGTTTTTTTTCGTGCTTTTCGTGTTCCGTGAAATCCGTGTCAGGGGACGTTCACAGCCTTTTTTCATTGCGTACGGGCACTCTGCCGGTTCTGGACCCGTTTCAGCTCTCACGGAAAATGGAGATCAAAGCTCCTGGATCTCAAAACCCGCCTCCTCGACCGCGCGGATGACCTCCTCCGGAAGTGCGGGACCGGAAACCGCGGCAAGCGACTCCGAAAGACTGACGCGCACCTCTTCCGCACCGGGAACGGATCGGATCGATCTTTCAACGAAATTCCTGCAGTGACTGCACGTCATGCCGTTTACGCGGTAGTGTCGAACTGTGGGTACGTTTGGGTCTTGGTTTTCGTTTACGTTTACGTTTTCGTTTTCGTTCATTTCTTTTCCTTTCATTGGAAGGTTTTCGGGGACTTCTTTCGGGGAAAGTGCATCATCCCGGTGAAAGCAGAGCGCGTTCAGGAGCAGAAGGACCAAAAGTGCCGCACACGCCGTCTTCACCCACTCCGTCAGACCGCAGCAGCACGGAGAACAGCACGGAGAGACTGGAGATGCGGGAGAGACTGGAGATGCAGATACCGCGGGATCCAGCATGAACCATTCCGGCGGACAGAACGCGTCGATGACCAGACCGGAAACGAGGGCGCCGAGAAAAATGGAGAAAAGGTAAATGGCGAGCGTTCTGCGTCCGAGGACCTTGCCCACGAGGAGCATCGCGGCTGCGTTCGTCGCGGGTCCCGCCATCAGCAAAACGAATGCTGCGCCCGGAGAGACGCCTTTTGCGATGAGTGCCGCTGCAATGGGGATCGAGCCAGTCGCACAGACGTACATCGGGACGGCTAAAAGAAGGATCGCGAGCATTCCGAGAAGCGGAGTCTGTGCCGAAAGCGACGCCAGCGCTCCGTCTGGAACCAGCACCGTGATCCCTGCCGCAATGACCAGACCAAGCGTCAGCCATTTCCCAACGTCCTGCATCATCTCGACGAGGCCGTAGTGCAGCGCGATGCCGATCTTGCGCAAAAAGGAAACGCCGCGCAAAGCGTCTTCCTGCGCGGTCTCTGACGCTTTTTTCTGCGCATTTTTCGAGGGTGCGTCTTTGGCAGAGGCGTCTTTTGCAGATGCGTCTTCCGGGACGAGCAGATTCACGAGCGAGCCGCCGAGGAGCCCGGTCAAAAATGCCGTCAGGGGACGGATGACTGCAAATGGAAGTCCAAGAAGCGCCCACGTCGCGAGGATGGAGTCCACGCCGGTCTGGGGAGTCGAAATGAGAAAAGAGACGGATGCACCGCGCGACGCACCATCTTTCCGAAGTCCCATTCCCGTCGGAATGACGCCGCAGGAGCAAAGCGGAAGCGGTACGCCAAACACTGCCGCCCCAAAAACCGAACGAAAATTCCTTCCCGACAAAAATTTTCGGCAGACCCGTCCCGGAACGAAAACGTGGAGGACTCCAGCCGCCAAAAAACCAAAAAGAAGCCAGGGCGCCATCTCCAAAAGAAGCGCCAAAAGTGCATGAAAAAATGCAGTTAGTGCGTTCATGGGAAAATTCCCTCTAAAAAAATCGGCCAAAGGGGTCGATCCGGCCGATGAGTTTTTCTGTCTTCCTGCTTGAAAGATCCCGGAGTCTGGAGGAACTTGGGATCTGGGTGACTTCGTCAGGAGAGCGTGTGTACGGAGTGCATCAGAAGCGAAAGCGCGACGTTGACCAGCCGCTGATTCGAGGAACCGCGGAAGCGCGTCTGGTAACTGCGGAGCTCCTGAAGAAACGGTCCGTCCACGATGATGTCCGACTCCGCGATCAGAGAATTCCACTCAGGCCGGTGCGCCTCCAGCAGCTTCTCAAACGTCCATCCAGAGTACGTCACGACGTCCAGTCCCATGCGGTGACACTCGCGCGCGATCGGCAGAAGCTCTTCCGCCTGCAGGAACGGTTCGCCGCCGGAAAACGTGACTCCGGAAAGAAGCGGATCTTTTCGGATCTGCTCTAGGATCTCCTCGGCACTCATGAGCGTTCCGCCCTGCAGACACTGCGTCTGCGGATTGTGGCAGCCCGGGCAATTGTGCGGACAGCCCTGCGTGAAGATCACGAAACGGATCCCCGGTCCGTCCGCGATCGATTCCTGAATGATGCCTGCAACTCGAATCATTTCACTTTTCCCCTGAATTTGATGCGAATTTCTTTTAATTTTCCCCAGTGACGGTTTCCCTAAGATCCCGGTCAGTTCGCGCCGTTCATGCTGTTCGCGCCGTTCATGCTGTTCGCGTCACGCAGCGGGTCGCCGTGAAGAACGCGTTCGTCGACCTCCGTCCGTTTTGCGTCGTTGAATCGGTCCAGCGTTCCGACTAAGTATCCGGTGATCCTGCGAATGCGCTCAAAGGGCACCTCCCCTTCCGTGCGTCCGCATTTCGGGCAGACGTCGTGAATGACGCCGTTGAATCCGCATACCGGGTCGCGGTCCACCGGGTGATTGATCGCTCCGTAGCCGATCCCTGCTTTCCGCATCGCGTGGATGACCTGCTCGAACGCTTTCGGATTCTGCGTCAGGTCACCGTCCAGCTCGATGTAGGTGATGTGGCCGGCATTCGTCAGTGCGTGGTACGGCGCCTCAAGCCGGATCTTCTCGAAAGCACTGAGTTTGTGGTAGACCGGCACGTGGAAACTGTTCGTGTAGTACTCGTGGTCCGTGATCCCTGGGATCTTCCCGAAACGCCGCCGGTCAATTCGCAGAAAACGTCCGGAAAGGCCTTCCGCAGGCGTCGCAAGGAGCGTGAAGTTGAGTTTCATTTCCGCACTCTTTCGGTCTACAAAATCGCGCATGGCTCCTACGATCTTCAGCCCGAGCTCCTGCGCCTTGGCACTTTCGCCGTGATGGACGCCGGTGAGAGAACGCAGCGTCTCCGCAAGCCCGATGAATCCGATGGAAAGCGTACCGTGCTTCAGGACCTCGCCGATCACGTCATCCTCGCCGAGCTTTTCACTTCCCAGCCAAACTCCCTGCCCCATCAGGAACGGGAAATTTCGCACTTTTTTGGAGGACTGGATGGCGAAACGCTCCAAAAGCTGCTCCGCACAGAGTTCCAGTTTGCGTTCCAGTTCCTCAAAAAACCACTTCAGGTCCCCCTTGGCGCGAATGGCGATGCGGGGAAGGTTGATGGACGTGAAACTCAGGTTTCCGCGAGAGTACGAGATCGCATTTTCCGGATCGTAAACGTTCGCCGCCACGCGCGTTCGGCACCCCATGTACGAGATCTCCGTTTCGGGACGTTTCGGATCGTAGAGGCTCAGATTGAACGGTGCGTCCTGGAACGAAAAGTTCGGGAAAAGCCGTTTCGCACTCACTCGGCACGCCAGCCGGAAGAGGTCGTAGTTCGGTTCGCCCGGCGCCGTGTTGATCCCCTCCTTGACGCGGTAGACGTGGATCGGAAAGATCGGAGTCTCGCCGTTTCCCATCCCTGCTTCGTGCGCGAGAAGGACGTTTTTCGTCACCATCCGCCCTTCCGGAGACGTGTCCAGCCCGTAGTTGATCGAAGAAAACGGAGTCTGCGCTCCGGCGCGGGAGTGCATCGTGTTCAGATTGTGGATCAGCGCTTCCATTGCCTGGTAAGTCGCCCGGTCCACTTCCTTGAGCGATTCCGTGACCGCGAATTTCTGCGCTTTTTCGAGGATCGGCGCAAGACTGCACTCTGCCGCAGAGCTTGACCCACATTCCGACGCGGTCTTTTCGACCGTTTCGAGGATCCTGCGCCGCAGTTCTGCCCCGAATTCAGAGTGGTCTTCCAGTTTCAGAGAGAGGCCGTTTGCGAGCAGTTCTTTTACCAGAGCGTCCAGGTCCAGTTTTTCGGGCACATCGCCGGCCAGGAGCGCCAGAGCTTTGGCGAAGTTTTTGGTGAAGAATTTCTGGAACGTCCGCGTGACTCCGGGGGCGAGCGCGTAGTCGAAATTCGGGATGCTCTGTCCGCCGTGCTGGTCGTTTTGGTTTGCTTGGATCGCGATGCAGGCCAGTGCTGCGTAGGACTGAATGTCTTTCGGTTCGCGCAGTTCGCCGTGGCCGGTACCGAAGCCGTTTTTGAAGAGACGCAGCAGGTCGATCTGGCAGCAGGTGGTGGTCATGGCGTAGAAATCCATGTCGTGAATGTGGATGTCGCCGTCTTCGTGCGCCTGCGCGAATTTGGGATCCAGAATGTGCGTGAGGCAGAACTGCTTCGCCCCCTCCGACCCGTACTTGAGCATGAGTCCCATGGCGGTGTCGCCGTTTACGTTCGCATTTTCGCGCTTGATGTCGCTTTCTTTTGCGTCTTTGAACGTGAGGTCCTCGTAGGTGCGCATCAACCGGGTGTTCCGCTCACGGATCCGCGTCCGTTCCGCACGGTAAAGGACGTACTTTCGGGCAGCGTTTACTTTCCCGGCTTCCATGAGGACCGCTTCGACGGTGTCCTGGATCTCTTCCACGCCGGGTTCTGGCACAGTTCCAGACGCAGTTTCAGACGCAGTTTCAGACGCACGTCCGAGGGCTTGGATCTTTTGCGTGACGCGCATTTCCAGCCGTCCGAGTTCGTCAGCCGAGACGGTTTCGCCGGCAGCCTGAAAGGCTTTCTGCATTGCTGAGCGGATCTTCTCCGGATAGAACGGCACGCGGCGGCCGTCACGTTTCCGAATGAACTGGAAGAAAGGGAACGCACGTTCCGCATCTCCGAAGAACTCTCTCTGGCTGGTTTGTACAGACGCACTCATTCCCATGACGGCCGGTTTATTCATACAGTCCCCAAAATTCAAAAAACAAAAACGAAAAACGAAAATCCCCTTAAACGGCGAGTTTTTGCAAGGTGCCGGTTTTCTGCAAGGTCCGGTTTCTGCAAGGTCCGGTTTTTGCAAGGTCCGGTTTTCTGCAAGGTCCGGTTTTCTGCAAGGTCCGGTTTTCTGCAAGGTCCGGTTTTCTGCAAGGTCCGGTTTTCTGCAAGGTCCGGTTTTCTGCAAGGTGCCGGTTTTCTGCAAGGTGCCGGTTTTTGCAAGGTCCGGTTTTTGCAAGGTGCCGGTTTTCTGCGAAACGGAAGGACGCTTTACTCAAAATCTTTCCATGAAAGACTCGGCTGGATCCCTGAATTGTTCTGATACTTTCCGCTGACGTAGTTTTGGAATTCGCCCTCCACGGTGTGGTAGTAGATCTGGCAGATCTCCATTCCGGGGTAGATGCGGATCGGCATGATGGCGTGTATCTCCAGCGTCCAGTAGCCGGCGAACCCCACGTCTCCGAAACCGGCGGTCACGTGCACACAGAGTCCGAGCCTTCCCATCGAGGAACGCCCTTCCAGCATCGGCACAAAACCGTCCGTTCGGGTGAATTCCACCGTGCGCCCGAGGTACAGCACTCCCGGTTCGAGGACCAGTCCGTCTTCCGGGATGCGCAGGATCTTGTACGCATTGGCTTTTTTTACGTCAAGGACCGGCTCCGTGTAGACGAGCAGTTCGTCATGGAGGCGGAGATTGTAGCTGTTTGGATTCAGCTGTTTTTCAGAAAAAGGATCGATCTGGATCTTCCCGTTCCTGACCTCTTCACGGATCTTCAAACCTGAAAGGATCATGCGCTGAAATCCCCCGAAAAAATTTCACAAAAAAACGACAAAAACGAAAAAAACGAAAAACTCCAGAGAAAAACACGCTCTGGCAAACGCGCGATCTGCAACGATCTCCCAGGCACCGTGTTTTTCACCCGTCCATTCCCTGCAAGTCCAGTTTCGCCAAAAATTTCGCCCAAAAAGGGCAAAACCGCACTTGGGGGCCAACTGATCCAGCCGCCGTCCATCGCAGCGGCAGTCTCGTGAGGCTGGCAGGTCTTCTGACTCCCGGCCATCCGCGTCCGCCTTCTCGACGAGCTCTTCATTCATTTCTCCGCACCGTCAATGGCTTTTCAGAATTGGACGCTTCTATTCCGGATACAGCGGCGAGGACCGTTCCGGCATTTGACCGGATTCCCTGTTTCCAGATATTGTGTAATTTCACACCAACCCCACAACGTCTTGTATTTTAGCATGAATCTATATTTTGTCAAGAGATTTCCCGCAGAAATTCTGAATTTTTTCAAGAAACTCCCTCATAAAAAAAGCGTTTCATCCTCCCGATCCCCCTAAAAAGAAAAAATAGGAAATTCGGGAAAACTGAAGAAAAATCCACTAGGTACTCCTTTCAAAAAATCTTAACTTGTGGTATGATGGAAGCAGTTTTGCGAGACAGACCTGTGCGGCAGACCTCCTGCCTTCCGTACGGCCGCGCCGCCAAGCTGGGACCTGTTTCGTTTTCACAGACAGTCGATCCGGTGCAGATCCGTCGAACCTGCCGATCTGCCTCCGATCGATCCAACCATTTGATTTCATTCGATTTAAGGAGTTTTTCATGAAAAAATCAGTTCTTTCTTTCGTGTCGGCCGTCGTGTTGGCATCGGTTTCCGCATTGAGCGCGGCAGAATGGAAAAGCGGCATTCAGTGGGTCGAGCCTCCAGTCGTTGATCCGGGTCCGGAAACCGCTCCGGCAAACGTTCCCTCCGACGCCGTCGTGCTGTTCGACGGAAAAACCATGGACGCCTGGGAAAACGGTCAGAACTGGCCCATCAAAGACGGGGCGGTCTACTCTGGACGCGGAATGGTCGTCACGAAACAGAAATTCGGGTCCGTTCAGCTTCACGTCGAATTCGCGACGCCCGCAGAAGTGAAAGGCCACAGTCAGGGACGCGGAAACAGCGGCGTTTTCTGGGGGCCGTATGAGGTCCAGGTCCTCGACTCCTACCAGAACCAGACCTACTTTGACGGCCAGTGCGGCTCCATTTACAAACAGAATCCTCCGGCGGTAAACTGCTGCCGCAAACCTGGCGAATGGCAGTCCTACGACATTATCTTCATGCGTCCGGAATTCAACGAAAAAGGCGAAGTCATCCGCCCAATGTACGTCACGGTCTTCCAGAACGGCATCCTCGTGCAGAATCATCTTCAGGTCAAAGGCGAGACCTACTATCACCTGAAGCCGTTCTACACCGCCCACGACGCCAAGATGCCGATCCGTCTCCAGGACCACGGAAACCCCGTCCGTTTCCGCAACATTTGGGTCCGCGAGATCGCCGACACGCCCGTCCAGCCCATCCAGGAGACCTCTCCGGTGAAACCGTTCGACGTTTTCGGAGCGCAGGACTGAGCACTTGAGTTCACCACGGAAGATACAGAGGTGTTCACTGAAAGACACTGAAAGACACTGAAAGACACTGAAAGGAAACACGAAAAACTCGGAAAAATGTGAAATACACCCAAAGGCGATCAAAAATTTTTTAAATCTTTCGCGTCTTTTCGGGTTTTTCGTGAAATTCGTGTCAGGGCACGTTCCCTGCCTTTTTTCTTCTCTTTCTTTTCAGTCTGTTTCTGCGTCTTTTCAGTCTGTTTCTGCGTCTTTTCAGTCTGTTTCTGCGTCTTTTCAGTGCACTCAGCGGTAAGATCGGAATTGGGATCGGTACGCACATTCCGGGTGGACTTTTTTTAGATTTTCCGCGAAAAAAACGACTTTTTTGAGAAAAAACTCTTGAAAAAAAACAGAGATCCGAGTATAATAGAATCGTTTGTGGCAGTTTCGATTTTTAACGTGGAGAAAGATCCATGAAAAAGAAAGGTTTTACGCTCGTAGAGCTGCTCGTCGTTATCGCGATCATCGGGATGCTGGTCGCACTGCTTCTCCCTGCGATCCAGATGGCTCGAGAATCCGCACGCCGCGCACAGTGCACCAACAAAATGAAGCAGCTTGGTCTGGCGACGCATAATTACGTTTCCGCTTACCGCGACACGCTCCCCCCGGGGGTCGGTGACCGCGTGTACAAAGAATCGTGGGATCCCGGCGTGGATAATTACGGGGTTTTTGCGTATCTTCTTCCTTACTTGGAATACGAATCGCTCTACAAAATGATCGATTTCGACAAAGCCCTCAACTCTTTCCTTCTGACCTCGGACGGACAGGTCGTGCTGTACACGCACATTCCGACGTTCATCTGTCCTTCCTGGGGAGAAGAACCGGTCGCGAGTGTCGGATATGGTCTGGAAACGTTCGAAAAAGGAGCGCTGACCACCTACAACGGCGTGAACGGCGCCTACATTAGCAGCTCGGACAATAACGGCCTGAAAGACGGACAGAAAATGAAGGTCCCGACCTACATGAATTCCTGTTTCGGCAAGATCCCGAACAACGGTCTGCTCCAGTACGGGGCCAAAACTCCCATTTCCATGGCGCCGGATGGTCTGAGCACGACGCTCCTTTTCGGTGAAATGGTCCACAACGACAAAGACGCCGGCAAGCAATACTATGAGTATCCCGGTATGAACCGTGCATGGATCCGCGGATGCCAGGCAAACGGAAACGGCGCGAAAACGCTCTATCCCGTCAAAGCGATCCGGTACGCACTCAACACGGAGTCGAACCGCAACGACAATGGATCCACAGAAACCTCTGTTCCCTTCAATCACACTCCGTTCGGCACGCGTCACTCCGGAGGAGCCTTCTTCACGCGCGGCGATGGAAGTACGGCATTCCTCAACGATGAGATCCTCCTCTCCGTCCTGAAACGCATGGCAACGCGCAACGGCGGGGAAATGTACGACGAAGAAGAGGAAGAAGACTGAGCATCGAGGCGCCATGAGCAAAAGATCCAGCGGAAAAGTTCGGGTAGATTTCAGAAAAAACCGGCTTTCCAAAACAAGAAAAACGGACGTCACGCGTGAATTCCAGCAGGAAACGCTCAACGAAGACGCAAGCCTCCGCGAGGAACGCATCAGCGGAAAAGGTACCATGACGCGCCAGCGTACGATCCAGGTCGAAACGGACGCTGCCGGCGAGTGCGCAGACGGTGAGTTTCTCCTTGCGGTGACGGGAGACGCTCGGCTTGGGCTGGTCCTCCGCGTGCATGGACTGAACACGTTCGTGGAAGATGACGAAACGGGTCAGGTCTACGTCTGTGCCGTGCGAAGGCTTCTGAAGACTCTCTCAACGGACCAGCGTCACGTCGTCGTGGCGGGGGACCGCGTACTTTTTCGGCCGGCGCCCCAAAATGCCCGCGTTCAGGACTCGGAGAAGGGGGAACGCTCGGAAACGCTTCCGGAGGGGATCATTGAGCGAGTCGAACCTCGCCGAGGCTGCCTGAGCCGCACGAGTTGGAAACGCCAGCACGTCATCGTTTCGAACGTGGACCAGCTGCTGATCGTCACGAGTCTGGCGGAACCGACGATCAAATGGAATCTGATCGACCGCATGATCATCATGGCCGAAAAAGCGCACATTCGGCCCGTTCTCTGCGTAAACAAGATCGACCTTGCGGACCCGTGTGAGCTTCTGCCCGACTTCGGCGTCTACGGGCGCATGGGGTACGAGATCCTGTTGGTGAGTGCACGGACGGGGCAGGGGGTCGAGAGACTGCGTCAGCGCGTTCAGCGCAAGGGGCTGCGGAGCGTCGTGGCGGGACAGAGCGGCGTGGGAAAATCGTCGCTTCTGAATGCGATCGAGGACGGACTGGCTCTGCGTACCTCGCACGTGAGCGAGATGAACCAGAAAGGGCGTCATACGACCACTGCCGCGGAGTTGATCAAACTTTCTTCGGGCGGATACGTCGTGGACACGCCGGGGATCCGGTCGTTTGACCTTTGGGACGTCACACCGTCGGAGGTCTGCGGATTCTACCGCGACATTGCGCCGTTTACGTCTCTGTGCCGATTCCAGGACTGCACGCACACGCACGAGAAAGACTGTGCCGTCCGCGAGGCGGTGGAAGACTGCCTGATCGACGCGCGCCGATTCGAGAGCATGCTCCAGATCCGCGATTCGCGTGATCTTCCGGAAGACTGGGAGTAGCTCCGTCCCTTTTTTCGCCGCTCCATTTCATGCATTTCCAAACTGAAAGGCGTCTCCCATGCAGGACAATCTGTTTCCCACCCGTCTGGTCATCGGCTGGCTCGCAGGAGTTCCGGTCATTGCGTACCTGATCCTTCGCGCACTTGGGATCCATTACCCCAGCGAACCGATCGATCTTTTCGGCTTTCTGCTCCTGAATTCGATCGCGGGGATCTGTCTCGGTGTTTCACTCGGCTCCGTTCGGAAACGCCATTTGATGAACAGTCTGCCGACGAGCAAAACGCAGGGAGTCTTCATGGGGCAGGTCGAACTGAAAGGGGTGGCTTTCGCCTCTGAAGCAGGCGAGATGGAAGCCCGTTTTTCCAGGAAACCGTGTCTCTGCTGCCGTTGGATGATCGAGGAAGAGTACCGCGACGAAGACGAAACAAAATGGCGCAAAGTCAAGACGCAAACGGATCACGTTCCGTTCATTCTGCGCGACGAAACGGGAACGATCCTCATTCGGCCGGAGGGAGCCGATTTGGAATTTCCTGGCGAACCGTTCATCGAGTACAGCGGGAAACGCCGACACTCTGAGTGGCGTCTGATGCCCGGAACGCAGCTTTACGTCCTCGGTCCCGCGAAATTCAATGAAGAAACCGGAAGCCCCGAGATCTGCGCCGACGGACACTCGCCGATTTTCGCCATCACGCCGTCCGACGAGGAACGCACTGCACAGTCAGAGATCCATCTCGCGGCATTCGGCCTCGCTGCTGCCTGGCTCTGTACTTCTGCGATCGGAGTCTTCATCGTCAATGCGGCTCTCAACGGACAAAATTTCGGTGCGGGTCCGTTTTTCCGGATCTTCGGCGTCACGGGAGGGATCTTCGGCGGTCTGGGACTGCTGACGGCCATCTACGAAAAGTATGCTTCGCTTGTCGCCCTGCGAAACTACGCGCTCCAGGGCAAAAGCAATCTGGACGTGGAATTCCGCCGCCGCTCCACGCTCATCCCCCAGCTCACGGCCGTCGTGCAGGGACTGCGGGAACACACAGAGGCACTGGAACCGCTCCTTGCGGCTCTGCGAAGCGGAATGGCGGGAAAACTCCGTCAAACGGCGGAAACGTACCCGGAACTCGGAACGAATGAGAATTTTCGGAAACTGGAAGAGGAACTGGAACGGACCGAGACGAAGATCAGCCTCGCAAAGAACTACTTCAACGACACCGCGACGAACCTCAACACGCGGCTGGAAACGATTCCGGACTGCTGGATCGGAATGTTGGCGGGGATCCGTAAACTTCCGCTCATCCAGGAAGAAACGTCCGATGAGACTGCGGCTTGAGAGTTTCGCGGATGAAGTATCGTGTGTTGCGGAAAGGAAGAGACCGCGCTAAATCGAGCGGAACAAAACGTTTCGACACGAATTT
>SUVI01000128.1 GCA_015062085.1 Planctomycetaceae bacterium | reverse complement strand
CGGTCCGTTCGGCAACGCAGTCTCGCTCCCTGCTCGGCACGCGTATTCCCACTGCGCCTCTGTAGGAAGACTCACCGTCATCCCAAGTTTGTTCGACAATTTACGGCAAAACTCTTCGCATTCATTCCAGCTTACGTAATACATCGGACGGTCCGAACCCACACCGACAAGGATCTTGGCCGGATCCTCATCTCGCTGGAAGCCATAAAGGTCACGAAGCGTTTTTTTGCCGATCTCGCCGCCAAAATTATACTCCGTGTCGTCATGAAGCATTTTCTGCGCCTGCTCTTCAAGCGTCGTACCCATCACGCTCTTCCACATCGCCTGCGTCACTTCCGTCTCAAGCATCCAGAACCCCTGCGTCAGTGTCACGCTGTGCTGCTTTTCGTCATAAATCCGGCCCGGTTCGTCTTCTGGACTCCCCATCGTGAACGTGCCCGCGGGACACCAGCGGAAGGCGTACTCGATGCCGTTGACGGTCTTCACCATGCGCTCACCGGCTTTGCGGACTGCGGGTTTCGATCCCTCATTCTTTTCTGCCGTTTCCTCGGCCTTAGCATCCTCCGCCGCCATCTCTTCTGCCGCAGCAGAAGGTTCACCGGGTTTGTCGGCTGCCTTTTCCTGCATGCAGCCCGTCAAGACGCACGTAAACAGGAACATAATTAGAATTCGTTTCATGATATTCTCCTGAATTTTCAAATGAAAGTTAAACACGATGAAAGTTTTATGATACAGTAAAAATACGATCTTGTCAAGAGGAGGGAGGCGTCATTTACCTCGGAAACTTAAAATACAGGAAAACACAGAGGCTCGGAAAAAATCTTCCGGGGGGGCTCTCATTCGGCGTAATGTCCGTAAAAAAAGGCACGAAAACATTCCACCGCCTGCGGCGTCCCCCTCGCATTCAAGAGAGGCGAGGCTCACCGAGTCTGTGTGCCGGCAAGGATCGTCTGGTGGATCGGCGTTCGTGTATCGACGGGGACGAAGCGGATCCCTAAAGAACGGCAGCCGTGCTCTAGGGAATCGTTCCAGAGACGCAGCTCTTCCAGGTACGCACTGCGCACGGAGTCCGGAAGGAGCGTCAGAGTTCCCCCGGCGTTCGGCTCCATGGAAACGAACTGGCTGAAGGACTCAAACGGAAATTCCAGCTCATCCGCATCCAGGATCCGAAAGAGCGTCACCTCGTTTCCCTGCGCGCCCAGCAGTTTCATCTGCGGCTGGATCGCCTCCCAGCTCTGCGCGTCGAAAAAGTCGGAGAACAGGAAGATCCGTCCCCGTTTCGGACACGCAGAGGCGATCGTATTCAGGACCTCGGCAAAAGACTGACCAGCGTTTGCGGCACTTCCCGTTCGCGCCCGATGCGTTTTTGTTTCGCGAAACGGGGGGGCTTCCAGAAATCGGAGCGTTTCCCCCCAATGCTCCTCTCCGGACGAAGCGCGCAACACGACCGTCTCCGTACCATTTGCGGCCGACAGACCCGCCAGATCCCTCTGCTCCAGCACAGCGTACGCCATCACCGCGGCCGTCAAGCGAGCGTACTCGAGCTTGGACAGTCTTCCATTTCCCGCGTAGTTCATACTGGGCGAGAAATCGACCAGAAAATGAAAGACGTGGTTGGTGTCCTCGCGAAAACGGCGCCGAAAGAGCTTTCCGGTCCTCGCCCACACACGCCAGTCGATGAATTTCGGCTCGTCCCCCTGTTCCCACGGCCGATGGTCTTCAAATACCGTGGAAACGCCCATCCGAACGCTGCGATGGATCCCGTACGCCATACCAGCCGCCAAACGCGAGGCACGCAGCCGGAAATCTCCCAACTGCGCGAGGATCTCCGGGTCGAAAATGGCCCCGCACTCCCATTCCGAAGCCTTTTCCGGTTCCGAAACCACCGCATTGAGCTGGTCATTTTGCGGCACGGATCTCCGATTCAGTTCCATTTATCCCTCTCCTTCCATTTTTCTCTGTCTTCCACATCCAGTTTTCCATCCTTGACGGAAAAAAAGACGGCACCGTCGCGTCCCGTATGATAGACACAGGCCCCCATTTTCTCAAAATTCTCTTTCGTTCGTTTCTGCTGATTTTCATACGAATCGCAGATAATGAAATGTTTCGGCATGCACCACTCCCCAAATTCAGGCGTCGCGCAGTTTTTCGCCCCATGATGCGGAGCAAAAACGACGTCGCACGGGATCGGCGTCTGCGTGAGAAATGCGTCCAGCCCCGGCGGCGCAAGATCTCCCGTCAAAAGAAAGCGCACTCCCTGGTACTCAATCAGAAGCACGAGTGAATTCGCATTCGTCAGTTTCGGTTTTTCACGCACAAACTTCTCCGTCGGATGCAGGACCGATATCGTGCAGTCCTCCGCAAACACGATCCTGTCACCAGCCTTCAGTATCCTGAACGGGATCTTCCGCTCATCGATCGCCTGGATCAAACGGCGCTGCTGCTCCATCGTTTCCGCCAGCGCGAGCGCCCGCCGATCCTTCGGAGTGCTAGACTTCTCTTTCACAGCGTCTGGATCAGAAACGGCGTCTGGATCAGAAACGGCATCTGGATCAGAAACGGCGTCTGGATCAGAAACGGCGTCTGGATCAGAAACGGCGTCTGGATCAGAAACGGCATTCGGAGTCCCAAGGGGAGAGCGGCGCAGGGTCTCGTAGCACGGAGAGGCAGCGAAGACCTCCTTCGTACGGAAACGTCTCAGCAGTCCCGGTACCGCATTGTAGTGGTCCAGATCGGGATGAGAAATGAAGAGCGCGTCGATCGACTGGACTCCCGCATTCCACAGAAACGCCGAGATCGTGCGCGTTGGGAACTCCGCCGGCGCGAACTGGCCCGCATCGTACAGAAAGTTTCTGCCGTCAGGAAGCTGGACCAGGACCGCAAGACCGTGAGAGACCGAAATGGCCGAACATCGAAATTCGCTGCGTTTTCCGTTTCCATCCAGCCAGAATGGAAAGAGGAGAAGAAGCATGAGGCACCAGAAAACCGCGTACTCCTTCCTGTTTTTCAGACGGATCGCAGGAAAGACGGCCCACAGGATCAGCACAGAGTAAAGGATCAGGTTCCAGAAAGTCGGCGTCCCGCGCATCCAGAGGCAGTGTCCGGGGATCTGCGCCCCGCAGTGAATGAGCAGAGCCATCACCGAAAGTCCTGCTGAGCAGATCCACCCCAAAAATGCTCCCGCGATCGGTACGGAACCGAAAAGGACGACTCCTGACCCGCCGATCATGGCCGCCATCAAGGGGATCCAGAGAAGAATGTTCAGGAAGATCCCGATAAATGCCGCGACGTGAAAAGACCCAACCACCAAAGGCATCAGCACGACCGTCATCTGAAACGAGGAGTAGAGAAGATTCCAGGATCCCGTCCAAAATCGGCGTTTCAGCCTGCGCAGGATCGCATGGCGGTCTGCGTTCGCCGCGAAAAGATACTCCCAGGCAAGATGAAGTTCGTTCCCATTCCGTTTCCGTGAGGGTAAAACGCCCCGCCGGACCAAAGCTTTGCCGCCGTTCCGAAGACGCGCACGCTGCTTTCCGTTCGACGCGGAATTTTGCGGAGACGCAGAACGCCGTGAGGACGCGGAATTTTGCGGAGACGCAGAACGCCGTGAGGACGCGGAATTTTGCGGAGACGCAGAATGCCGTGAGGATGCGGAATTTTGCGGAGACGCAGAACGCCGTGAGGACGCGGAATTTTGCGGAGACGCAGAACGCCGTGAGGATGCGGAATTTTGCGGAGACGCAGAACGCCGTGAGGATGCGGAATTTTGCGGAGACGCAGAATGCCGTGAGGATGCGGAATTTTGCACGGCGTCACGATCCTCGCTCGCAGACCGGGAGGGAGACGGGGCGCGGCCAACGGGCGTGCAGAGCAAAACGCCGACAGCTAAAAACGAAAGTTGAGCTCCCGTCGAAAAAAGCGAAGCCGGATTCAAAATGAGGATGCAAAGTCCAGCCGCTGCGAGGGAATTGAGTCGGGATTGCGGACGTGCGAGCCAGTAGCCGAACGCAGAAATGGCGACGAGCACTCCAGCACGAAGCGCAGGAGGGCGCGCACCGCTGACCAAAACGTACAGCCAAACTCCGGCAATCGTCAAGAGGACCGTCAAAGTACGTCCCATTCCAAAGATCCGAGTCAGAAAAAAAAGCCCGCCGGCCAAAAGTCCCACGTGAAGTCCAGAGATCGCCATGATGTGAATGGTCCCCGTTTCCAGCATTTCATCCAACTCCTCGACCGAGACTTCATCCCGGCACCCAAGAATGAGCGCCTCCGCCATTGGCCGCGTTTCGGGCGTCAGAAAACGCTCCAGCCGAACCGACGCAGTGTCGCGCAAATGCTCAACGGTCCGAAAAACGCCCCAAGAACTCGGACGGGAAATTAGCTGCGGATTCTTTACCGACGGCACGCGAAGGACCGCTAAAATGCGCTCCTGACGATAGAAAGTCCGCGCGGAAAATGCACGAGGATTCATCGCCTCCGGAAAATGGCACAGCCGGCCGCTCATCTGAAAAACGTCTCCAGCATGAACATTTTCCAGATGCCCCGTCACTCGAACGAGCAGATTTCCAGTCACGCGCTCCCACCGCTTTCCGGATCTGCGCAACTGGACTTTCATGAGAAGCCGCGTGCTCTCTTCATTCTCGGAACCCAGAAAACTGCTGCTCCGGCTCGCGCTCACGAACTCGGGAGGCCGAACGATCTCTCCGCGTACGCATTCCAGCGAAAACGGATCCCCTGCCCGAAGCCCGATCTCCGTCTTTGGATAAAAATTCCAGTAAAGATGGTGAAAGAGACCGCCAAGCGCACAAAAAGCAAACAAAAACGAAAGCGTGACCCGCCCCCCTTCCGTTTCCCAAGCGGAACGAAGCGTTTTTCCGAAACGTACCGGAAACGGTTCCAGCTTTTCGAGCTCTTCGTCAAACTCGCCGTCAAACTCGCCGTCAAACTCGCCGTCAAACTCGCCGTCAAACTCGCCGTCAAACTCGCCGTCAAACTCGCCGTCAAACTCATCGAAAAACGTCTCGGCACCGCACTCTTCCAACGCGGCAGCATCCATTTCTTCTCGGATCTTCCGGAGAGCACGCTCCTGACGCAGAGACGCAAAAACTGCCGCAAGACAGAGCACGAGAAACGCGAACCACCCCCAGGCTGCCGCACTGATCCCAGTCTCGATCTCCTGCGGACTCAAAAAAAATCGGTCCGTAAAGATCCCAAGGATCATCATGCCTAGGAACGGGATCAGCGGACGGTGCTCCACAAACCGAGTCCCGACCGTCAACTCCTCTTTTTCGCGATCGTACGGATCCGCCATACTCCTCCGCTCTTCCAGCTCCCTCAAAATTCCAGCGGCAGTCACGCTCCGGCACAGTCACGCTCCGGCACAGTCACGCTCCGGCGCACGCCCCCAGGCTCACTCGTGAATGCTCCTCAGGCTCCAGATCTCCGCGCTTCCGTTTCCGTTGAGCGTCATGGTCCCCAACGGTTCTCCGGCATCCTGACGCGGCATGGTGAGGTACGCTTCGCCGCCGTTTGCGCAGACTTCAAACATCGGGCGGTCGATCAGGACGCGGAAGGTGACCTTTCCGTCTTTCGGGCGCAGCTGCATCCCGTTCAGCTCCCGTCTTCCGGCATTCCAGACCACGCGGTCCTTCCCGAAAACCAGCTCCGCATCCTGCCCGGCCTCCAGCGTCACGTTCACGTCGTAGAGCTGTCCGTCCCCGAAACCGTCAAGAAAAAATTCACCGCAAAACTCCCGCTTTTCCTGCCGCAGGACCTCCAGTTCCTTCACCGGCTCTGCAAAAAGCCGGATCCCCGCCGGAGTTTTACGCAGCGTCAGCTCCAGAGGCACGGTAAACGTCTGATTGAACGAGTGTTTCGCCTCCGCCGGGATCTCGATCCTCGCCCAGCCGATCTGGATCAGACGGCCCGGAGTGTTCGAGAAACAGAGTGAGGCGTAAAAATGGCCGCGATGGAGCGTGTGCTTTTCTGCGTGCTCCGGAACGAAGGTCTTTCCGTCAAAACGCCCGGTCATGTACCGTCCGTCGGCCGCCCAAAGGACCCACCGCGTATTTTCCGGATCGCCGTCGACCGGCATTTCGTAAAAGTTCGGGCACTCAAAGAATCCGGAGATCGCACCGGTGCGCGTCCACTCTTTTCGGTCTTTGCTCTGGTAGAAGGCGATGACGCGCTCCTCCTCGACCTCTTCATAGACCGCGATGAGCCAAGTTTTCTCCTTCTCGAGCCAGATCAGCTGCGGATCGCGTCCCCGATGGCGCACGAGAACGGAATCGTACCTCCACGTCCTCCCTTTATCCGTACTGACCGCGAGCGCCTCCCCTGCCCCCGTGTCGGTGAATGCCGCCAGCAGCGGACGGGAAGACGGGTCGTTCGGATCGCTCAAAGGGACGTCCCACGCAGGGATCGCCGTTCCGGAAAAGCAGTGCGAGACCGCCATTGACGGATGCCGTTTTTCTTCCGGAAGATCGTCGCCCCACGGACGCAGCGCGATAGGAAGTTCCGTCCAATGCACGAGATCTTTCGAGACCGCATGCCCCCACGTCATGTTTTCCCAGCGGATCCCGACCGGATTGGACTGCCAGCAGAGATGGTACTCGCCGTCCCAGAACACCATTCCGTTCGGGTCATTGTTCCACCCCTGCATCTGCGAGAAATGAAACTGCGGACGCAGCTTTTCGCGGTAAAGAGGCTCCTTGCGCGGAACGTCGGCAGTGTTGGCGATCAGCGCGAGCGTTTTCTCCCCCTCCGGCTGATCCCGAAGCTCAAGCGTCAACTCGCCGCCTGCGTACTCACTGACGTCGATGAAGGACCACCAATCCGCCTTTTCCGCGGAATCCGCAAGCGTCGTGCGGAAACGGCAAACGCGCACGCCGTTTTCGTCCAAGACCGTCAAAAGAGACCGGCCGGCCGAGTTCGAGACCGGAAGGATCAGGAAACGCTCTTGGATCGGGATCGTTTTGAAGACCGGTTCCTGCGCCGAAACGGTCCCTGAAAAGAACGCGAGACCAAACATCAGGAATGAAAACAGCGAAATCAAAACCAGGCAAGATCTTTTCATAAAATTTCTCCCAAAACGGAAAAAAAGGATGGCGGGGAATGAAAAAATGAAAAAATGAAAAAAAGTCCCTCCGGAACTGCGTACCCGTTTCCAGTTTCCACCACTGAAAACACAGAGAAGTTCACGGAAAGACACGGAAAGAAACACGAAAAGCACGAAAAAATGCGAAATACACAAAAGGCGATCAAAAATATTTTAAACTTTTCGCGTCTTTTCGCGTCTTTTCGCGTCTTTTCGTCTCTTCCGTGAAATTCGTGTCAGGGCACGTTCACGGCCTTTTTGCTTCTTTTTCTTTTTCTTTTTCTTTTTTCAGTGTGTTTCTGCCTCTTTTCTGTACTCTCAGCGGCGAGCTCGGACCGGAACGGAAACGCCCCCGAAATGCGGTCCGGGGGCCTCGCGTTTCCATGAAGCACTACGCTTCCTTCATGATCTGCTTTTCAAGCGACTCGATCGTTCCGCCTTTCGTTTCCGGCATCAGACGCCAGGCGAAGAAGAACTGGAGGAGCGTCATGCACGCAAAGAACATGAAAGCGTACTGTCCGGAAGTCTCCGAAAGTCCGACGACGACCGGGAACGCCCACGAAATGATCGTGCACATGAACCAGTGCGTGAAACTTCCCAGCGCCTGCCCTTTTGCACGGACGGCATTCGGGAAGATCTCGGAGATGAAGACCCAAATGACGGCCCCCTGCGAGATCGCGAAGAAAGCGATGAATCCAAGGATGGCCGGGATCGCAATAAATCCGTTGGCGTCGTTTCCAAGTCCGATCTGCCACGCGGCAAGACAGTGCATCGCGCACGTTCCCAACGCACCGAACATGAGAAGCGCGCGGCGTCCAAACCAGTCGATGAAGAAAAACGCGGCCACCGTGAAGGTCAGGTTGACCACTCCCAATCCGATCGTGCTTGCAAGCGCGGCCTGGGTGCCGAAGTCGAACATTTCAAAAATGCGCGGCGCATAGTAATTGATCGCGTTGATCCCGGAGACCTGATTAAACATCGCGACGGCCCAGGCAAGAAAGATCGGCCAGAAGTACTTCTTCTGGAAAAGCGGGACATTTTCGCCGTCAGAAGCATTTTTCAGAGATTCCGCGATCTGTTCGACCGTTTCTTCCGGATCTTCATCACCGATGGATCCCAGCACCTTTTTCGCTTCCTCACGCCGACCGTAACGCATGAGCCAGCGCGGAGATTCCGGAATGGTGAAGAGCAGCAGGAAGAAGAGGAACGCCGGGAACGCTTCCACGCCGAACATCAGACGCCATTTGATCGCTTCAGCCGTCATCCCTTCCGCGAAAAAGCCCGCGAGTTTCTCACACCACGTCCAAACTGCCGTCTGATGATCGATCGCCAGCGCGACGTAGTAGTTCGAAATGTACGAGATCAGGATCCCGAGCACGATATTGAACTGATTCATCGCCACGAGACGCCCGCGGTATTTCCCCGGCGCGATCTCCACGATGTAGAGCGGCACGACGACGGAAGAGCCGCCGATAGCCACTCCGCCGAGAAAACGCATGAAGGCAAGCGTCTCCCAGTTTGGCGGAAAAGCGCACCCCACCGCGGAAATAAAGTAAAAGACCGCCATGACCAGCAGGATCTTCCGACGCCCGAATCGGTCCGACGGCCGGCCGATGCCGAATGCGCCGATGATCGTGCCGATGAGCGCGACGGAGACCGTGAAGCCGTGCCAGAAGTTCGCCTTATCTTCACCGGCGTACTTCTCCGCTTTTTTCGCTGCGAGTTTCTTCTCCAGCTCCGCGACTTTCGAGAAGACCGGAACACTCGCAGCAGTTTCAGAATCCGCAGTTTCAGAATCCGCAGTTTTAGAATCCGCAGTTTCAGCATCCGCAGTTTCAGCATCCGCAGTTTCAGCATCCGCAGTTTCAGAATCCGCAGTTTCAGAATCCGCAGTTTCAGCATCCGCAGTTTCAGAATCCGCAGTTTCAGCATCCGCAGTTTCAGACGGGCACGCTTCTGCCTTCGCAGCTTCCAGTTCCTTTTCGATCTCGGCGATGTCGGCAGCTTTCTCCTGAAGCACTTCAAAGTACTCGAGCTGCATTCCTTTCTCGCACCCAGAAATGACTCCGGAGTCGAAACCGAACAAAAGGCCTCCCAAAGCGGAAACGATTACGATGTAGATCAGTGTGCTCCACCGCACACCTTTGGCTTGAGTTTTCATGGCGGGATCTTCCAATTCTTTTTCTTTTGGCAACCTCGAAAAACCACGTTCTTCACAAAAGATCATCCAACAAAAAACATTCTAGCATAAAAAGAACGCCAAGTCAAGGAGTTTGATCGAGAGAAGAACTTTTTTTCCAAAAAAATATCCATTTGAAATCAAGTCCGATTGAAATTTTGTCAATATTTGTTACGATGGAAAAGGTTTCCGGTTTTCAGTAAAGAAGAGGTACAAAATGTCGCAAATGCGGTTTTTCTTCGCGGAGAAAAGAGACGATCGCCTGGAAAAACTCTGAAAAAGCAGAAGTACGCATACAAAGATCCTCCCCAAGGCGGATGCCGTATATTTCTTTAGAGTTGTCATAGATCCCCCCGCAGCAAACCTTACCCCCCGATACGCGGCAGATCCGCGCGTCTGTTTCTTCATGCCCCCCGGCAGGTGATCGAGGACTCTGGACCTTTCATTGATCGACCTCTCATGCCGTTCGTTCGTGCAGACACGAGCGGGAGATCATTGGGCGATGGGTGAGGCCGTGCATTAGGAAACGCGGTATGGGGACGGGGTACTTTTTATGGGATCGTGTTTGATGTTTTCAGTTGAACATATCGGGACTGTTTGTCAAGTGAAAAAGAATTCTTTCAAGGATGTTCCCTCGTCTCTGCGTACTCATATAGAAGATTTCTTGCCTTAATACGAATCGCGTAAACATTCAGCGAGTCCCTTTTGAGCCAATTTTGATAACTTAATATACGACAGGCCAGATCATCCAAATAGGATGCCAATGCATCATCTCTTCCTAGGCGTCTTCGATCTTTTAAATAGTTTCCGGCAGCAATAAGAATATACGGATATTTATAGACTTTTGTGTGGGAGTCCGGTGTCCAAATCACACTTACGACCTGCTCTTTGCTGATTGGAGCAGTCACTTTTACCGAATCACAAAGGATTATTTTCAGAAGGATCGGAAATTCATATTTTTGCTTTAAAAACCTGACAAACCTGCATATTGCTAATATGAGTTCCCTTTCACAATGATTACCGATAACCTGAATTCCAGTTTTCTGATGATCCACAGGACACCTCCAATCAAAAGTTAATATATTTCATAAGGAAGAAAACATGACAGGCCGCCGGCGCCATAAGTCTGCTGGATCCAATTGCGTCTATTGAGATCCGCCAACCAGCAGTTGCGTCATACCAACGATCGATGTTATTCTGTAATTTTGTATCATCATCCAGGATCTTTCCCGTATCTCCAAATAAAATGGCTCATCCGGCAACTGCGTACCGGGGGGAAGTTGAAAAAAAGACGCGGCATCTGATAGAATAGAAAAAACGAAGATCCTATCAGAATCCCCAAATCTGTGAGTATTTTACACCATCCACAAGGAAACCGCAAGGACTTCCGTTGGGAAATTTCATAAAAAGGACATTTTTGCTTTGGATCTTTCGAAAAACATTCTCATTTCAACCTTGGAGCGCGAGAGGACAACCCCTGGATCAAGTCCCCCAAAACGCCGATCCTGTGCCTCCGCGATTTAACGTACTTGCCGAAGGAACTTCAAAACAGTATGTGTGATGTATGTTTCCTAACACATTACGATAAAAATCTCCTTTTTATGGAATTTCCCACAGGGAGTCCTTGCGGATCTGGGGAATATGATATACAATGGAAACATGGAGGATACCATGTTTTTTTACCCGCCCCGGCCTCTGTGTTCCAATTTCGTGACTGGAATGGTACATTGTTGGGATGGTTGAAATTTCTTTCGAAATAAAAATCAGGAACTTCCTTTTTGAAGAGTATGTTCTCTTCAAAAAGGGAACAATGTTCTCAGGACCAAATATTGAAAGATGATTGCTTGAGGATGGGGGGGTGAAGCAGGTGCGGTTTCCCATTCCGGAGGCATGCAAGGCCGAAATAGTATGTGTAGTTTTTGAAAAATAGCATCTTAGTTTCAGTATTTTGAGCGCAAAATACAAAACACGTTTTTTTTGAATTCCAGTATACATAAACTTGACATTCCGGAGTTCGGGCGTAGAATCCAGGTTTCCAGCCTTTTGATTTTATCAGGTATATCAGATTTATGTCAGAAAGCTGTTGCCAACTGAGAATCATTGCGATTGAGTTTTCTATTGCCGTATTTAAATCATTAAGGATATAAAATTCTTTATTTCGTATAAACTTTTTATGGAATGTACGATTGGAAATTTGGCAAGTAGCAACTTCATTTTTCAGAATATAGCCGTTTTGCCAAAGACAGACAGCTGCCTCGTTTTTAAGAACGAATTGATTCGTGACAGTTTTGATTCCTTCTGTTGGAATGAATTTTTTGCCGGACAGTGCGCTGACCCGCAAGACATTTTTTGCTACGCGCTTGCCCGTAACTACACATAGAGCACTTTCATGCAAAAACATTTTCTTGCCGCTGAATTCACAACGGAGACACTCGTCTGCAGGTCCCCAATCCAGAGAGATCTCAGATTGCTCACAAATCTCTTTTTTAAACCAGGATCTATGGTGTTGTGAGTAAACGGTCTCATCTCGAAGAAGTTTTTGACCGGTTCTCCCACAAGTACACATCTCGGTTTTCAAACCGATCCGGCCAGAGACAGAAGTTTCAAAATATT
>SUVI01000127.1 GCA_015062085.1 Planctomycetaceae bacterium | reverse complement strand
CGGACCTTTCACTGAGTGAAGCGGAGCAGTCGGATTCCGTCGTCTCAACGATGCAGGGCGACTTCACTTTCGACGGGCTCACATGGCGAAACGGCAGAACGACGTTTTATGATGAATTCCGCATGGGTCTTTCGTGGGGAAGTCTCATGAATCACCAGGTCCCGGAACCGTCCACGTTCGCGCTGCTGCTGGGCGGAATCTTCACGCTGGGATTCCTGCACCGCCGAGCTGTGAAAAAAGCAGAAAAGAGCATTTAAGACAAATTTCGACTCTCCAGCCAGTTTACAGACCCAAACCCCTCCGTTCTGTGAGGGGTTTCTTTTTTTGCAAAGAGGGCCGTTTCCCGACCGAATACCGTTCAGTGCAAGGCCGCCGGATCTCCTGAAACACCGACACAAAAAAAGACGGAAGACCGGGGTAAACCGATCTTCCGTGCAGGAGGACAGATCTACTGTTTCAAAGCAGTTTCTCAATAGTACGTGACCGGCAGGCTGGAATCGACGGCCGCGGCGGCTCCCATGTTAGGGTCAAAGGTCGGATAGGCTTCTTCTGCGGGCACATTCTGGACTGCCGGAGCTGCTTGGATCTGGTACGGATGCGCCTGCGGAACACTCTGCTGGCCATTCTGCGGAACCGTGAGTTTCCGGGGAGTCGGCGGGACCTGCGCCTGCGTACCGATCTGCGGAGCGGTCGGCACAACATTCAAGGGTGCGGCTGCCGGCGGATCGAAAGAGCTGAGCTCGCTGTTGAAGACAGGAACTTCTTCCATCGGCGCTCCGACATTCCATCCGGAAACCGGATCAACGCTGCCAGAGGGGGAGTAGACCGGATTCTGCGCACAGAGTGCCGGTGCATCCGCGGGAGTCTGGAGCGCCGTTTGAGCCAAGTCTGCATTGAAAGTCGGGTAAGTTTCCTCACACATCACAGCACTTCCGATTGCCGAATTTGTTTCGGCATGGACACTCTGCGGGACCGTACCGGCTTCGGCATGAAACTGCGGATACGCAGACGCAATTTCCGGCTGCGCGGGCATCGGCTGATCAAATTCCGGAGTTTCTGCCGGAACCGCAGCAAATGCAGAGACCGCAGGTGTATTCACGAGTTCTGGAGCCTGTACTTCCGGAGTCTCTACGGCTTCCGAAGTCTCAACGGCTGCATTGGAGGGCGTTTCTTCCGATTCGGCGACCGCATTTTCCTTCACAGTCTGCGTTTCGCTCTTTTCCGCGTAAAGCTGCCAACCAAGGACCGCAACACACACGCTCAATACGGCAATCGCTCCGCTAAGGAAAATTTTGTGAGTATTTCGGGGTTCGGGGCGGACCATACATTTTGGAGACACCACGGGTGCGGAAGTTTCTTCTGCGGAAACCGGTTCGAAGACACTTTCAACCGGCATCGAAGTCTGAATACCATTTCCGTCAAACTCTTGGACCGGACGCGGAGCTTTACGTTCCGGTGCGATCTCGGAGAGCTCCGCCGCTTCTGCAGTACTCAGCAAACTCTCGGACACCGTTTCTTCCGCCGTCCACTCACGCGCATTCGCCGGAGCGATCCGCGCACCGAGGTTGACCATGCGGTTTTCCTGCACGCTGTCCAAGTCTGAAATGGAACCAAAAAGCAACGCCCCGACCATTTCCAATTCAGAAACATTTTCCCCTTCGGGCATTGACGTTTTGTTCAGGTTAGTCATTTTTTAACTCCCTAAAAACAGTAGATCCAAAAAAATCCTCTCACTACTATATCGGCCAACCTAGACATGGAAGTTTAACGATTAATTTAAATTTTCTAATTTTAGAAAATAGACAAAACAGGCAATATGCACATTCATTCGATAGTTTTTGCAAAATGCACCTCCAGACAGACGATACATTTCGATGACGCCCCGTTTTTTACCCTGAACAAGACATCGATCGAAAATAGCACCACGCGGGGCGATCCGTCCGGACGATCCGTCCAGAGATTCGTCCAGACGTCCATACGAAAAAACAGACGTCCAAACGAAAAAACAGACGTCCAAACGAAAAAACAGACGTCCAAACGAAAAAACAGACGTCCAAACAAAAAAACAGACGTCCAAACGAAAAAACAGACGTCCAAACCAAAAAACGGAAAAAGAAAAGACAAAGAACAAGAGAATGAGAATGGAGACGGAAATGAAAATAAGGATGGAAACGGAAAAGAGCCTCAAACTCCAAGATGAAAAAAGAGACCGATTTTACGCAATGAGCCGAAACTGTCGGATCGCACAGGGAGTCCTCCTGCTTTTGCTCGGCTGCACGGCTTCCAACGTTTTTTTGGAGAAAGTATGCGCGGACACGAACGATGGCAAGCCGGCGCTCAACGTTTTATCGCGTCTCCGACCTTCGTTCATGAAACCAGCTTCAGAAAATACGGACAATCAGATGGTCCCGGATGCGTTCATCCATCCGAATGCGTCTGCGGCGCCGACGGCATCTCCCGCAGGGACGGCAGTTTCTTCCGGAAACTCCGACGGCTGGTCGAACATTGGGACAGCGTACGCGACCCCATCTTCCGGGATCCAGCCGGAAGCCGGTTCTAGGTACATTTTACCCTCTCCGCGCGGAAATGCCTACGCACCATCAACACAGAATGCGCAGCAGTACGGAACACAGTACACAGCCCCGCAGCTGCCCCAGTTATCCCTTCCGCCCGTCAAGCAGGCTCCGGGTTCCTATCAGGTCCAAAGTTCCGCGCAGCCGCAGAGTTCCGCAAAAGTGCAACTTCCCGATCAGGGACAGACAGCCGTCCAGAATTCCCATCCAGTACAGGGAGCACTTCCAGAACTTTTTCCGCTGGACAAACGGGTCTTCGACCTTCCGTTCGATACACTGATCGGACACATTCCGGAAAATCAGCTGAAAGAAGTCCGTTTTTACGTATCCCGCGACAATGGGAATACATGGCGGTACTACCATTCACTGAGCCGGGAGAAGATCCAGGCCTCGCCGGACAAATCACTTCGGGTCAAGACAGAAAGTGACGGGGAATTCTGGTTCACGGTACGCGCGGTGAATCTTCAGAATCAGGAGATCACCGGAACATCCGGGATCCCGGATTGGCGCATTCTCGTCAACACGACCGGAAAACCGATGAACACGCTCATGAATCAGGTGCCCGCAGGAACGGGAACAGGCGGAACGGGCATTTCTGCCGCTGGAAACGCTGCGGGAAATATCGCGGGAAACGGCCCACTGCAGTACCAGGCTGCACTCCCAGCTGCGCAGACGCATACCGGAGCCAAACGCCCTCAATGGTCTCCTGACCCCAACGAACAGACCGTTTCCAGCCCCGCTTCCGCACCCAATGGCCCTCTGTCAGCCGCACACGCTCAGATACCGCAGAGCAATACCGTCCTCTACTCCGTCATGGATAAAGGCCAGTATTCGATCCAAAATCGTTCGCTCCCCGTTTTCCGGATCCAGAGCAAACAGTCTGCCGAACAGTTCATTCAGCGTCTCCTGAATGAAAATGACCACAGTCACTCCGCCTCCAAACCGGTTCCCGGAGAAATGCAGGAAACGAACCATTCCAGTGAACTCTCCGTACCGGAACTTGAGACGGATCCCAGAACAGACACAGGCTCGGAAGGAACCGCCTCTCTCGATACTTCCCCGCTCGAGGACGGCAGTCTGGATCCGGAACTGACGGGGCAGCTCGATGCGGAATTGGAGACCGAGTCCTCAGAAAACGCCGTTTTCGACGCAGCGGAAACAGAGGCAGGAAGCTCTCGTCATTCCGACAGTGAAAGCGATGAAGAGCAGGATCTTCTGATGATCGACGACACCGAGTTCGTCGAAGAAACCGCCGGAAACAAGATCCGGTACGTAAACCAGCCCGCACTGGACATCGATTACGACATCTCGACCGTTGGCACATCCGGAGTCGGGCGGGTCGAACTCTGGGCAACCACAGACAATGGGCAGACTTGGACTAAAATGGCAGAAGATGAAGACTGCACGAGTCCGCTCCGCGTCAACCTCACGACGGATGGCAAATACGGATTCCAGATCCTTCTCTTCAACGGCGCAGGAGTCGGAATGGAGCGTCCGGAATCAGGCTCCCTTCCACAGCTGGAAGTCGTTCTGGACCGCGTGTCTCCGCAAGTCCAGCTCCACACGATCCAGCTTCAGGCAGAATTTGGCGACTTGGAGATCCAGTGGTCGGCAGAAGATCAAAATTTCAGCAGCCAGCCGCTCCTTTTCTCGTGGTCTTCCGCAAAAGATGGTCCTTGGCGTCCCATGAGCACTTCGCGCCTGGAAAACACAGGACGCTATACATGGCGCATCCCGGAAAAAGTACCTGGAAGCGTCTTCATTCGTGCGGACTTTTTCGATCAGGCACAAAACAGTGCGACTCTCATCACAGGCCCCGTCGTGACAGACGTCGTGCGCCCAACGGGAGTCATCCTTGACGTCAAACCGCAAAACTAAAACCAGACCCAAAACTAAAACCAGACCCAAAACTAAAACCAGACCCAAAACTAAATATCCGTAAACTGGCCATCGGCCGTCAATTCCAAAACGGGAGAATGAAAGAATGAACTACGATTCGCCAACGCCAACGTCACTCCTAGTCCAATGCCGGGAGAATATCCAGGGCAGTTGGGACACGCTGAACCAGCTCTACGGACGATTGGTCTGGCACTGGTGCAGTTCTGTCGGCTTGTCGGACGCAGACTGTGACGAAATCTACCAGGAAGTTTTTCTTTCCGTCGTACGGCACATCCACACATTTCGAAAAGAAAAACCAGAACAGAAATTTCGATGCTGGCTCCGATCCATCACGAGATCGCGGATCGCGGACTTTCACAAAAAAAAGCAGCAGACACCGGTCGCTATCGGCGAGCTCGAAAATCACATACAGAACGAGATCTCGTTTCCGGATGATGAGGAACAAGAAACGACCCTCCTTTACCATCAGCTCATGAAGATCCTTCAGAAAGACTTCACGGAACGCGACATTCTGGTCTTCAAACGCCTGGCAACTGCAGAAGGAATCACCAGCGAAGCGATCGGCGAGGAATTTGGCCTGACGGCTTCTGCTGTCCGTCAAATCAAGTACCGGATCAAAAAACGGATCCAGGAAGAATTCAGCGACCTTCTCTAAACCAAAGAAACGTCTCTGTCCTAAAAGCACGAACCGTTTCCTTCCCACTTCCAAGCCGCTTCCATCCTATTTTCAAGGAGAAAAATGATGCAGTGCCCAGAAGATCTCATTTTACAGGCTTTCGTCCAATGCAGCCTTCCTGAAAAAACTTTCAATGACGTAGAAAAACACATTTCCGATTGCGCCCCATGCCGACAAAAAGTCGAGGAATTGGAACGGCAGGAAATGTGTCTCTGTAAACTTTTTGAAACCAAAGGAAATGCCTCCTCTCCATGGAGTTTGGCACGCCGGAAAGCCGAAATGGATCTCGCCGAGCAAAAGCCCATTCCTCTCCCGTTTCTCATCCCGCCGTATCTTTTGACGGAGCGTCTTGCCCAGGGCGGCATGGGGGAGATCTACGCAGGAGAGCATCAGGTCCTGAAACGCAAATTTGCCGTCAAGCTCATCCGTCAGAAAAAACTGCTCGATCCCGTGATCGTAGAACGTTTCCATCAGGAAATCAATGCCGCGGGCCAGCTCGTTCATCCAAATATCGTATCGGTCACGGACGCTGGACTCTGGGACGGAATGCCGTACCTCGTCATGGAACTGCTGGAAGGCCGGACTCTCGCCGAGTACGTACATCACCGCGGAGGCAAACTGCCGCTTCATGAAGCCCGCGAACTGATCATTCAGGCTGCAGCTGGACTTCAGCATGCGCATGAAAACGGGTTGATCCACTGCGACGTGAAGCCGTCGAATCTCTGGAGGATGCCGGACGGTACGCTGAAGGTCCTGGATCTGGGACTGGCACAGACTGCGGAGAAATTTGAAAATGAAACGACGCACCTGATTTTCGGAACACCGAGTTTCATGGCTCCGGAGCAGTACGTTCCCAACGCAAAGATCGACGCACGTACTGACATTTACGCGCTGGGAAGCGTCTTCTTCTATCTTTTGACCGGAATGACACAGGGAGGCTGCATCAGCCGTCAGATCCGATTCCCACAGGTTCGGGAAGCCGGGATCTCCATTCCCCGCGCACTTCAGCTCGTTCTTGACCGCATGACGGATCCGATCGCAGTTCGGCGTTTTGAGTCGATGAAGGACGCTGCGTATGCGATCCGGAAACTCCCGCGTTTTTCATCGAGGAAACCGCGTGCGCTCTTTTTCCTGGCTCTCGGGACCTTTGCCGCCGGTGCGTTTCTTGGCCATTCTGTTGATTTTCCGTCTTTTCATTCCCGAAATGAAACGACGGCAGATCCACGTGCCGTCCCGGTTTTGCCTTCGTCGTCCGGAAACGTAGTCTCTTCTCAGACGCAGAGAACGCAGAACACGGCGGAAACGCAGAACACGGCGGAAATGCAGAACACGGCGGAAACGCAGAACACGGCGGAAACGCAGAACACGGCGGAAACGCAGAACACGGCGAAAATGCAGAACACGGCGGAAACGCAGAACACGGCGGAAGCTCCGGACGGTGCTTCGGTTCTGAATTCCGCAGCTGCATTGGAAGATGCGGCCAGACAGCGTGCCGTGCGTCAGCAGAATGCCGCGGAACTTGCCGATACCCGGAATTTTGTGGGGAAATTTCAAAACGAACTGCGTCGGTATGAGCAGAAGGCGAAGGAGAAGATCGTGGAACTGACGTCTCCGGAAAGTCAGTTTTTCTCCGGAAATCCCAACGTGGATTTCATTGCCGACCTGACGCTTCAGGTCAACCTGAATGAGTTCATTCAGGAATTCAGGGACCAGGTTCCGAAACCGGCGGATCTGGACACACAGGCTGCAGACGATTCGCAGGAAGTCAGGCCGCCTTCGCCGGAAGTTACCGAATATCTCGAATTTTTGAAAAAATTTGACTGTCTCGATAAATATCAAAGCCCGTTGGTGAGAGGCTTGGTGAACGCCTACTGCGACATGGCAAAACTTCACTGGGAAAAGGGAATTGAGGTTGACGGACTTTCGTCTTTTCCGGAACTTTCCGCTCTTCTGCTCTGGCCGTACTATCTTCATGGAAAGTACGCGCCGAATATTCCGGGACTTGAAAAAAAGCTGAGGGCGAACGTTCTGAAACTCGCGGAAGAGGGGAACACGCTGGCGTTCTTTTGGCTTGGCTGTGAGCAATGGTACGGAATGCAGTGTCCGGTGGACCGGGAAGAAGGCTTGAAATGGTTCCGGAAAGCCGCGGAGAGTGCGGAAACAGACGAAAGCAGACCAAGCGTTCTGGCCAGCTTCTATTTTCTGGGGCGTGCGTATGATCTGGGGATCTCGGTCCCCAAAGACCGCACAACAGCTCTGGAATTCTATCTGAAAGCAGACCGGACCGCTCCGGCTCTGGCCATGCTGGGGATGGCGTTTCTTCAGGGGGACGGCGTTCCGAAAGACGAAAAAATGGCGTTTTCTCTTTTTGAAAGGTCGGCGGATCAGTGTATTGAGGGTGCGTACATGAAAGCGTACTGCCTGGAAAACGGCCTCGGCTGCGAAACGGATGCCGACCTAGCGTTTAAAGCCTACCAGCGGGCACACAAACTGGAATTGGTCTACGGAGAAACTTACGGGATCCAGCTGATCCCGCGATCCGGACTGAAAGATTTCCCATCCGAGATCTACGCCCAAAGGATCCGTGAGCATCAGGGGATCGAGAAATGGAAAACAGTCCCATTCCGCACACTCGATCCTCGGACCGAATAAAACAAAATTTTTTGCCGAATGCCGGGCCGCGTTTCCGGAAAAATTCAAGATCCAGCACGCTGCCCATTTTTTTGCGGTTTGATTCCTCCTTCCTACCTCCTTACCTCAAACAAAAGGAACCTCGATCATGCAAAAGATCCTTCCCCGCCTGAAATTTCCTGTCACGCAGACGTTTTTCAACCTCTGCATCTTCATTTTCTGCTTTTTTGCCGCTGTTTCGCTCCTAGCCCGGCCGGCAAACGCGCAGGAGACCGTTCCTCCGCCGACCCAAACGATCGAGGCGAAGCAGATCCTCGACAAAAGGCCGCTTTTCGGAGAAGCCCCGGACTGGGACGCGAATGCGTTTACCGTGGCGATGCGTTTTCGTCCGCTGGGTCCCGGATCGGATCCGACCAACGGAAACGGTATGCTTTTCATCGCCGGGAGCGGTTGGTTTGACGGATTCCGCGCCTACTATGATTACTCGCAGGGACAGAAAGTCCACTTTCAGATCGGGCGCGCCAAAGAGCAGAGTGCAGTTCAGGTCGTTTCCAGATCCGCTCCGCCTTACGGTATCCTCTGCGATATGGTCTGCACCTACGATGGACGGATACTTCGTCTGTACCTGAACGGCGAGCTGGAAGGCGAAACTGAATTTACGGACGGACTGTCTCCCAAGCCGTCGCGTCTTTCGATCGGTTCCGGAAGCTACGGCGTCGGTTCCGTCAAGATGTTCGTGGACCGTGCGGAGTACTGGAACTGTGCGCTGGACGCAGACTTTGTGAAGGCCAGATTTGCGGCGCATCCGAAAGAGGAAAAGGAGAAGATCGCGCTCTGGAACTCCTTTAATTTTACGGAAAAACTGGACGATTTTGACCGGCCGGTCCAGGATCTTGAGAGACTGACGCAGATGGTCGAAGTACCGTACAGTCTGCACGAAACGCTTTTGAATCGGCTGATCGCAGATGGAAACTGGCAGAAAGCGCTTCCGTGTCTCGTCCGGATGTCGCGGGATTGGATGGACCGTGAGGTTCCGGAAAACGAAACGCTTCCGGAAGAAAACGCCCGGATCAGCGATGCGTTCACACTCATTCGTGCGTGGGAAAAAGTTCCTGCCGACCTGGCGAAGACCCCAGAAGTGAAGAGCATTCGAGAGGACTTTTTAAACGCGGCGTCCAAGGAACGCGCACTTTTGAAGAAGATCTTTGACTTTGACTCGCAAATGACGGAGCGCACGCGAAAGATCGAGGCGCAGACGGTCAAAAACTGGGAGACGCTCTGCTCCCGCCGTCCGACGCAGGTCCGAAAATTCTGGCTTTCTCCCAACGGTTGCGATGAAAATCCGGGAACGCTTGAGCGTCCGTTCCAGTCGCTGAAAAAGGCACTCGAAACTGCCGCGGAACTTCAGGAAGAAGGCATCTCCTCCGAGATCCTCGTCCTTGACGGAACGTACCAATGCCGCGAGACTGCCGAACTTCTTCGTGACGCGCTCATTCCAGACCTCAAGGCCGTGATTCGGGTCCGTCCTGCGGAAGGAGCAAAACCGGTCTTCACGTTTGGGCAGGATCTTCGCGGTTTCCAGCCCGTCACCGATCCGGCGATCCTCGAGAGACTTCCCGAATCGGCACGCAGCCAAGTCCGCGTCGTGTCGCTCCTGCGCAACGGAGTCACCGATTTCGGCACGCTCGGCGACCGCGGCTACCCGGTCTCGGACGAAATGAAGCCGTGGACCGACCTTTACGTCAACGGCAAACCAATGCAGATCGCGCGTTACCCGAACGCCGGAGAGGACGACCTGCAGATCGGCGAAGTCGTCCCCGGCCCCAACTATTCCGACAGAAATCCAGACACAGGAACGTTCTGCTGTAAGGATCCGCGTGTCGCCGCCTGGAAATGGACGCCGGAAAGCGATATTTGGGCGTACGGTCTCTGGCAGTGGGAGTGGGCCTCGCACACAGTCCCAGTGAAATCCTTTGACCCGCAGACGAAACTCCTCACCGTCGACGCAAAGACAAACGGACGATTCACCTTCCACTTCCTGAACGTCCTCGAAGAGCTAGACCAACCGGGCGAATACTACTTGGACCGCCGGAATGGACTGGTCTATCTCATTCCGCCGAAAGGTGTCGAGCTGGCAGGTGCCCGCGTCGATTTCCCGCTGAGCGATGCCTCCTTCCTCCGTCTGAAAAACGTGCAGAACCTCATTCTTGAGGGCCTTCACTTCACCTGTACGCGCGGAACGGCTGTCTGGATGGAAAACTGCGAGTCGGTCTATTTTAATCATGGGACGGTCTCCCGATGCGGCATCCATGCTTTCGTCATGAACGGCGGGCACGACTGCGGCGTTTACGGTTCCCGGATCGAATCAGTCGGTTCCTGCGGAGTCCGCGTCGCAGGGGGAAACCGCGACTCACTGGAACCCTGCCGACATTTCGTCACGAACTGCTTCATCCGTGATTTCTGCCGGATCGACCGCTCCTACGCTCCCGCAGTCCACGCGAAAGGCGTCGGCATCATCCTCACTCAGAACCTGATCTGCGATTCCCCGCACCACGCATTCCGCACGGAAGGAAACGACCTGCTCATCGCCAGAAACGAGGTCCACAGTGTCGTCTACGATTTCAGCGACCAGAGCGGGATCGACATTTACTGCGATCCGACGTACCGCGGCATCGTCATTAACGAAAACTTCTGGCACCACATCGGCTCGAAACTCGCGATCTGCGGACAGGCGGGCATTCGGCTGGATGACTCGATCTCCGGTGTGCTGATGCGCGGAAACGTCTTCTACCGTTCCTCCGGCGGTTTCTTTGGCGGGATCCAGATCCACGGCGGAAAAGACAACCTGATCCTCCGGAATCTTTTCCTCGACTGCCGGACCGGACTCAGTTTCACACCGTGGTTTAACGGACGGTACCTCGATCAGTTCGTTGACGGAAGTTTCAATGCACGGATCCAGCCGTACCAGGAACTGGGAATTTACCCGTTCATGGAGGAAGTACGCGAACACATCAACCGGAACTACGTGCTGGAGAATGGATTCGTGGACTGCGGGACGTTTATCGGCCGCGGAAATCATCGGCATCAGCTCTGCGTCGGAAACCGTTCCTTCACGCCCCGGACGGAACTTTCCATCCGAGAAAACGGTCTCGCTTCTCCGCAGGAACTCCGCCGCTGGATCGAGACGATCCCCGGACATTCTCTGAAAAACGTCGGCATTCAGCCCTGCCCGCTCTTCCCGGAAGGTCAGGAAGGGATCCGCCACGACATTTCGCCGAACTATTTTTCGGAGTGATCCGCCAAGATTCGGAAATGCGTTCCAGACGGGTTTCCAGACGGCTTGCCCGAATCATTTCTGTTTTTCTGAACTTTTTGCCCGGAGTATACTCTCTAACGGAGACCTTCGGGCATTTTCATTTTTTGAAGCTGCATTAGACCTCAAAACCCTCCTGGTCCGTACAATTTGCCAAATCCCACATAAATAGAGCAAAAAATCTTTCAAAATTTTTAAAAAACGAAATTTTTTCCTTGAAATTTCCAAGGTTTGGCGTAAAATAGAAGATTGAAATTTTGTGTATTCGTATTTCTGGTGATTTTTCCCAGAGTAAAACCATCCCTTTATTTGATTTGCAGGGCCCCGCAATGAAAAAGATAAAGAAAACGAACCGTTCCTTCAAATTCCGCACAAATGCTGTCCGCGGGCTGCTTGCCGGGACGGTACTGGGACTTTCCGTATATTCAGTACACGCGGATCTGGTCGGCGTCTGGAATTTCGACGGCGCGACACATCTTGAAATGGCGGCTGGAAACGCAGCTTCCGGCGACTGGGCAAATCTGACGAACGGCACGATTTTCGGAAGCGGAGTTTCGTTCGTTGAGGACGACATCCTAGGTTCCACCGTTGCGAAATTCACCAACGCCGGCGGGATCAGCGTCGGCACGCTCCCGCTCATTTCGGCAGGAAGCCCCGATTTTACGTACACCGCGTACATTCAAAGCGGCGAGAACACGACTGACGTCATCATTGGAAACCGATACCCGTCAGTCGACGGCGGACACAATTTCTTTAAACTCACCCCAAAAGCACTCGAATACAATATTGCCGGCTCGACCCAC
>SUVI01000126.1 GCA_015062085.1 Planctomycetaceae bacterium | reverse complement strand
GACAGAAAGGTCAGGCGGAGACCGAAGGTAAAGTCGCGAAATGGTGCGCGTACTACGGAAAACGCTACTTCAACCCGGCCATCACGGAAGGTGTCGCCGTTCTCTGCCCGCCGAACATCACGCCGGCTGAACCCACGTTCGAAAACTGCACGTGGTTCACTCGCGACTACGGGAACATTTCCCCGATGCCGTTCAACTATAATCCGGGACCGTGGCTCTTCAAAAAGGGTGAATCCCGCGAAGTCACCTACCGTACGGTCGTTTTCGCCGGTACGACTGCCGACGTTGATCTGAATGGTCTGTGGAACGAGATCTACGGCTGATCTTAGTCTGAGATTTCTGTTGAGCCGCAGTTCTTGAGTGTTCTGCGGCTTACGGATGAAAAAGCGGTTTTTTGAGAAGTAGCGAGTCTGGGACCAATGAGTCAGAAACCTTTTTCGTTAAGGCTTTTTTTGCTTGGCTTGCTTTTTTTGTTGGGACCTTTCGTCTTTTCCGGCAGCGCGCAGGCTCAGGAGTGGGTCTCTACGCGCGTTTACGGTCCGTTTGCCTGCTGGGCGGAGTTTGATCTGACTTCGGCAGACGATACCCTCAAGGAACTTTCGCGCATTTCCGAGGTTTTAAAGGAGAGGCTGGATCTTCCGGCATCGCAGGAATGGATCGAGCTTTACATTTTCGCAAATGAGATGCAATGGCGGGCGTTTCTGGAGCGCGAGTACCCTAATATTCCCTACCGCCGGGCGCTTTTTCTGAAAAAACAAAACCAGCACGGCCAACTTTTCCTCTATTTTTCAGAGAATTTTGCTCGCGATCTGCGTCATGAGGGAACGCACGCTTTTCTGCATGCTGTCCTGCCGGAGGTCCCCATTTGGCTGGATGAGGGACTGGCGGAGTATTTTGAAATGGGAATCAGCACTGCCGCTGCAGACGCTGGAAAGCCCCATCGGCGGTTTTCCGACGGACTTTTTCATCGTACGGAAACGATTCCGGAGGAGGTCCGTGCTTCCGAATGGTTCCTTCCCATTTGCGAACGCGCCGCGCATGGCGAACTTTCGCCGCTGAGCGAACTGGAATCTCTGCGCGAGATGTCCGAAATGACGGCAGAGCGGTACGCGGAATCGTGGGCGTGGGTGACTTTTCTGCTTCACGGTCCGGAATCGGTTCGGAAGATACTGCCTGCGTATATTTCGGAGCTGCACAAACGCAAAACGCTCCCGGTCTTTCCCTTTCATCCGATCTCACGCCGGCTTGGGAAGGTCTGCTTTGACCCGACGGCTGAATTGACGCAGTTTTTCCGGAAACTCTCTCCCAAGTAATCGTTCCTGCGTGCGCGTCTTTCGATCACATCAGGAGAAAAAACGTTTCCAAGTCGCAGGAAAGTCGGCCGTAAAGGTCAATTCTGTGTCGAGAGTCGGGTGGCGGAACGTGATCTGGCGCGCATGAAGTGCGATCCCGACCGGAAATTTGGTGCGGGAACGGTATTTGTAGTCGCCGACGATCGGAAATCCGAGGTGGGAAAGCTGAACGCGGATCTGGTGTTTGCGTCCGGTCTCAAGGTTGATCTCCAGCATCGTCTCATTCGCGAAACGCTTGATGACGCGGTAGTGAAGGACTGCCGGGATCCCGTCGGGGTCCTGCGTGACGAACATTTTGCGGTGACGTTTCTCTTCTGCCATGAAATTACGGAGCGTTCCTGAATCGTTCGGCACGATCCCGTCAACGACTGCGACGTAGGTTTTCGTGACGGAATGTTCGCGGAACTGTTCAGCCAGGCGTGAAGCCGATTTACTCGTCCGCGCGATGACCACGACACCGGTCGTTGGTGTGTCGAGCCGGCTCACGACGCCAAGAAAAACGTTTCCCGGCTTCTGGTACTTTTCCGCGATGTACGCTTTTGCGATGGTCAGGAGCGATTTCTCATTTTCACGGACTCCCATCGTCGGCAATCCTGCCGGTTTTTCTACGACGAGCAGATGATTATCCTCGTGCAGTACTTTCATTTTCTGATCTTTCTTCTGATTTTTTATGAGCTGGAAACACACTTTAGAATCAGATTTTACTCTCCGAGGCCAAAAAAGTCAAGCCCCCGGCATTCGCACGGAGAGAAAAAAGTGAAAAGAAGCGCGGAAATACGATTTGGAGGGATTTTTTAGGTTTCTTTTTTACGTAACCACACGCACCAGATGCGCGATGCGCATTCTCTGCAAGAACAAAAAACGCGCTGCAGACACCACTGATCTGCAGACGCGTTTCCTTACCACCCGCTAAAAGAACGAAAACTTATTCATTCGGCGTATTACCGACACGAACGGGTGAACTGATGTTATCGACGAACCAGTTTGTCGTTGTATTTCCAGAAAGCGTATTGTTCCGGAACGTTCCACTCGCGCCGTTCATGACTATGATTCCTATGATTTGATTATTTGTGAATCGGCATTTCTCCACCGTCGGAGCCGAGCCGCTGTCGCGGACCTCAATTCCAGCCAACGCGTTTCCGCTGGCTTTGCAGTCCGTAAACGTTCCATTCGCGCCAGCGCAGACAAAAATTCCGGAACATTTCTTGGAATCGGTGAATCGGCATTTTTCCACCGTTGGGTTCGTGTCACTGTCGCGGACCAGTATTCCACTCATCACGTTTCCGCTGGCTTCGCAGTCCGTAAACGTTCCACTCGCGCCAAAGGCGACTCCGATCCCCCCCTGTTGATTATTCGTGAAATGGCATTTCTCCACCCTCGGATTCGTACCGCTGCCTTGGACCACAATTCCTCCCCAGACGTTTCCGCTTGCTTCGCAGTCCATAAACGTTCCGAGTGCGCCGGCTTCGACATTAATTCCATAATTCTTTGAATTCTTGAATCGGCAATTTTCCACCGTCGGGTTCGTGCCGCTGCCGGTGACCTCAATTCCAGACATTGCGTTTCCGCTTGCTTCGCAGTCTGTAAACGTTCCGCTCGCGCCTTCGCAGACTAAAATTCCGCAATATTCCTTGGAATCCGTAAATCGGCAGTTCTCAATCGTCGGATTCGTGCCGCGACCTTGGACCGCAATTCCAACATACGCATTTTCGCTTGCTTCGCAGTCCGTAAACGTTCCGCTCGCGCCTTCGCAGACTAAAATTCCGCACATTTCCTTGGTATTCGTGAAACGGCAGTTCTTCACTGTTGGGTTCGTGCCTCTGTTGTTGACCCCAATTCCAACTAGCGTGTTTCCGCTTGCTTCGCAGCCTGTGAAGGTTCCGCGCGCGCCGTGCAAAACGGAAATACCACACTCTTTCCCATCGGTGAATCGGCAATTCTCCACCGTCGGGTCCGTGCCGCTGCCGTAGACCTGAATTCCAGACAGCGCGTTTCCGCTGGCTTCGCAGTTGATGAATTGGCCTTTAGCACCATTAAATACCCAGAAACCTGAACATCCGCAATCTTTCGCAGTACAACGGGTCACGATTGGGTCGGAGTCTTTTTGATTGACGGCCAAACCGATTCCAATATCCGAAATAAACAGGCAATTTTCAAACGTACTCTTCGGTGACTGAACAGAAACTGCGGAATGAAATGCGCTGAACTGATCCCATTTGGTTCTTTCCTCCGGTTTCGTATTCTCCCACTCACCCACTGTCCAGCGATGGGCATCTCCTACGTTTTTGAACGTCAGATTTTTAATTCTCGCGAAGCCTGTTTCGAGGCGGAGGACGTTTTCTTTTTCGCCCTTGAGAATGACTTCATTCCGATCGGTGTCTTCACCGGTGATGGTGATGCTTTTGCGGATGATGAGCGTTTCCGGAACGTCATGCACTCCGCGAAGAATGGTGAGCGTGCCTCCTTCGGCGGTTTTGTCGTACGCCTCCTGAAGCGTCAGGCCGTCAGCGGGCCAGGTGACTTTCGTTTCTGCCGCGCAGATACACATTCCGTACATACAAAAGTACAGAACGAACAGATTCCATAGTATGAATGTTTTTCTCATGTTCTTGCTCCTAAATCAGTAAAGCACGTTTGAAATACAAATAGAAGGCAGTCTCTAAAAAACTCGTTTTTAAGCTCGAATTGCCACGAATGCAAAAGAGAATTATAATCTAGGATAAAATTTTGTCAAGGGGGGGGGCTTGCGCGGAAAGAGATGATTTTTGGGGAAATTTTTTTAAAAAATGTAGGTCTTGGGACGGGGATTTTTTCAGCAGGCTGATTTTTTGTCAATATTGGTGATCATGGAGACGGTTTCCGGATCTGGAGAAAAAAGAGACTCAGACTCACACTGAAAAGAATGAGGAAAAAGGGAGTGAACGTGCCCTGATACGAATTTTACGGAAAACACGAAAAGACACGAAAGACTTCAAATATTTTTGATCGCCTTTTGGTGAATTTTGTATTTTTTTGAGTTTTTCGTGTTTCCTTTCCGAGTCTTTCAGTAAACTCTTCAGTGTCTTCCGTGGTGAAACTGTACCAGTTGCCGGATGGACCGTTTAAAATTTGTGCAGACTTGGTGCGCAGTTGCCGGATGGTACTTTTTTTGCATCCCCCCTTTTTTTAAGCTGGGAGGTATGGTATACTTGGAGTTTCGGATATTTTTGTTTTTTTCGGAGTTTTAAGTTTTTAGTTTGCGAGGAGCTTATGCATTTCGATCATTCCCGCCGTCAGTTTTTAACCCGTTCCGCCGTTTCCGCACTTGCCGTTTCGGGGACCGGTGCCGTTTTGTCATCTTCGGTTTCTCCTGCGTTTTCGGCAGGATCCCCATTGCCGCAGCGTGCCGCTTTTGGAATGAATGGAACGACCGCGCAGTTTCTCATTCCCGGGCTTCCCGAGGCCTCCAGGATCCTGCACGTGACGGACACGCATCTTTTTCTTGATGATGAACGCGGGAAGGATCTCGTTCAGTACAGTGCGCGCATGGCTGGGGCGTACCATAAGACGTCCCACTACATGACGGGGCAGCCGACGGGGCCGATGGAGTCCTTGGAAGCAGCGCTGCGTTTTGCACGGGAAAAGAAAGTCAATGCCGTTGCGCTGACCGGCGATATTTTGAGTTTTCCGTCAGAGGCGGCTGCTGATTGGCTTCTGGAACGTCTCGAAAAGCTCAAAGCGGACGGGATCCCGTACTTTTTTACGTCCGGAAACCACGACTGGCACTACGAGGGAATGGCAGGGAGCGATGCGGCAAAGCGTGAAGAATGGGTCCCGAAACGTCTCGGAAGACTCTACCCGGAAAACGCGGATCCGCTGGCGTACTCGGTCTGCGTGAAAGGGGTACGGCATCTGTTCATCGACGATTCCATTTACGAGATCTTGCCCGCTCAGCTTGAATTCCTTCAGAAAGAGCTGGCGCACGGTGGACCGACGGTCGTCTGGATGCACATTCCGCCGTACGCACCGGGACGCGGAGTCGGTTTTGGCTGCGGACATCCGGAATGGGGAGCGGAAAGTGACAGAAACTGGAAGATCGAACGCCGGGAACGCTGGCGGGAAGGCGGTCATACGCAGGTCTCCTTCGACTTTTACCGCCTTTTGTGCGAGTCGCCGAATCTGCTTGGCACTCTCTGCGGGCACGTTCATTCCACGACGCTCGACATTGTGAACGGCAAACCCTTCATTACTACCGAGGCCAACGCACGCGGAGCCTGGCGGCTGGTGGAGTTTCGGCCCATGGCGAAGTAATTTTTCGAAAGAAAACACAAACATCAAAACATCAAAATACAAAAACATCAAAAAGTTTTTGAAGAGGGAGTCTGAGGGAGGAACAATTTTCAAAATGTTCCTCCCTCACGAGCGTTCATGACATAACGGGCAGCGCGACGGCTCTCGAAGAGTGCCGCCGCGCGTGGGACCGCTTGCGCCAAAGATCTCAACCACTGAAACCACAGAATATCCGCACCGGGCGATGGCGATTTCTCATTAGAGCGAGGTCAGAGGTCCCATTTTTTCGTAGTGGGAGCCTCTATTTTGAAGAGACTGCGGGAACGTACTTCCTCGCCATCTTTCGAGAACCAGGATTCTTCCCTTACGGCAACACACACGTTCAGCTCCGGGATGTCCAAGCCGTTTTTTTGTGCCTCTTCCGAAAATTCGTACACGATCGGAAGCTCTTTGTCTTCCAGAAAAACGTAAAGATGGGCACTTTCAAGAGGAATTCTGCTTTGACCGCGTCTAACGAAATGGCATCGTTTTCTGCCGTCATGTTCACTGCTGAACCCAAATTGATCCATCTGTCCGAATGGATAGAGGCAAACACCTCCCGGTTTCCCGTTCCAATATTCAATGTGCCATTTATACAAACAGGATCGCTGGCGGACCGTCACCTCGATCAGTCCGGAATTTCTAGTGATCTCATCATCGGGGGCACCGTTCCAATACAGGCAGGGAACCGCTAAAAAAAACAAAAGTAAAAACGGCAGGAATCGATACATCGTTCATCTTTCAGGTAAAATTCAGGTTTTGATCCCTCGACCATACGAAAACCGGTTCGTATGGTCGATTTTTGTCATTCAGGAACCATTGCACGACGATCCCGCAAAGGACACAGCGGAAGGATCTCTTGATTTTCCCGGCGTCCTTCACGTTTTCCATGGCGTCTTTGCGTGAAAAATGGCGGCATTCCAGGACACGCGCTTTCGAATCACCAGTTCAGCTCGGAGGCTTCTTCCCAGTGCTCGTAGAGCTTTTTCAGGGCTTCCTGTTCTTCCTCGATCTCCTTCTGCGTCGCTTTGACCCGCTCGCCGTCGCGGAGGACTTTAGGATCCATCAGGTCTTTCTGAAGTTCCTCGAGGCGCGTTTCCCGAATGAAGATCTCGTCCTCGATATCCACCACCTTACGGTAGGGGTACTTGCGTTTTTTTGCGGGTTTGGGAGCGTTTTGCGGTTTTGCGGCAGTCGTCTCTTTTTCCTTCTTTGCGCCTTTCCCATCTCCGGAGGAAGTTTGAGTTCCAGCCTTTTTCTGCTTCTGGAGACCGTGTTTCCAGAGATCGTCTTTTCGTGCGTTTTTCCCGCCGATCTGCATACCCTGCTTTTCTGCGTCCTTTTGCATTCGCTGCCAGACTTCGTAATTTCCCGGTACGACGCGCACCCTGCCCGGCTCCACGACGAGCAGATGGGTGGCGACCTGATTGATGAAGTATCGGTCGTGACTCACGAAGAGGACCGTCCCTTCAAAGTCGGCCATGTTTTTCTCGAGAGCCTCGCGTGCCCAGAGGTCCAGGTGGTTCGTCGGTTCGTCAAGGATGAGGAAGTTTGCCTCTTCGCTTGCGAGGCGTGCCATGGCGGCTCGGCAGCGTTCCCCTCCGCTGAGGGAGTCAACTTTCTGGAAGACCTGATCGCCGGTGATCCCGAAACGCGCCAAAAGTGAGCGTCGTGCCGGTTCATCCATTTCTTTGTGGCTCGGGCGGATGGAATCGACGACCATACTCGTGCCTTCGACAGACTGGAGCTGCTGATCGAAGTATCCGATCTTCACGCCGGTCCCGATCTGAACACTTCCCTGATCCGGTTCCATGATCCCCTGAAGGCAGCGCAGCATCGTAGTTTTCCCGCAGCCGTTCGGTCCAATGAGTCCCCAGCGCTGTCCGCGTTCGATCTGGAAATTGACTTTCTCGAAGAGGACGCGGTCAAACTCCTTTTTCAGATCCTTCGCACGCAGCACGATGTCTCCGGACCGGTCTTTCGCCTTCATCCCCATCGGCGGGGCGGTGATCTCGCGCGGCGGGTCGATCCTCTCGATGCGCTCGAGTTTTTTACGCCTGTCTTCCGCCTGTCCGGCTTTCATGCCGTAGTGGTTTCGGCGAATGAATTCTTCGGCTTTGGCGATCTCTTCCTGCTGTTTTTCGTAGGTCCGTTTCTGAACGAGAAGGCGTTCTTCTTTCTGACGCAGGTAGGCGGTGAAATTCCCGGCGTAGGAGTCGATCGTTCCGGCGAAAAGTTCCAGAGTCCGATTCGTGACGCGGTCCAGGAAAAATCGGTCGTGCGAAATGACCAGAACGGCAGCGTTTGACTCTATGAGGAACTCTTCCAGCCACTCGGTCGCATCGAGGTCCAAGTGGTTGGAGGGTTCGTCCAGGAACATCAATTCCGGTTCCGCAAGGAGGAGTTTTGCGAGCATGAGCCGGTTTTGTTCTCCGCCGCTGAGCGATGAGACGGGCGTCTGATGCTGTTTTTCGAGAAAACCAAGTCCCTGAAGGACCCGCTCTACTTTGTAGTCGAGATTGAACGCATCCGTCCGAAGCAGTTCCTGTTGGAGATAGTCGTATCGGGCCGCCAGTTTTTCGTGCTGTGCCGGATCTTTTTCTTCTGCCATCTGTTCCGCGACGGCAAGAGCTTCCTTCTGGAGCGTCACGAGATCTGCAAGTGCCAGATGCGCTTCTTCCCAAAGCGTCCGTTCTGACGGTTCCGGTCTCTGTTCCAAGTATCCGACACGGATCGACGGGTGAAATTCGACCGTTCCGGCATCCAGTTCCTCCCGGCCGGCGATGATCTTCATGAGCGTACTTTTTCCTGCTCCGTTTGGACCGACGAGACCGATTTTGTCTCCGGGGTGGATCTCAAAACCGGCACCGTCTAAAACGGGGTCGGGACCATAATATTTTCGCACTGCATTGACTGACAAAAGGTTCATTTTAGCGGATCTTTTCTCTTAAATGGTTGATCAAAGGGAATTGGTTTCCCAAACTCGTTTTCTAAAATTTAATTTGTTCGTATATTGAATTCGCATATTCCGCGAGGAAAAACCTTGCAGGAACCCGAAATTTTCCCAGCGTCTCCGTCTGGTTTCCGTCCAGCTTTTCCCCCATTCACATTTGGGAGAGACTGCGCTGTTCGAATGACGAAATGAGCCACTCTCCGTCCTCAAATTCTTCGAACGTGACCGACATGACGCATGTGTATCGGTCCATCAGTGCGGTCCCGGATCGGATCTGGAATTTTGCGCCGGCGAAAAAAGTGGCTTTGATGCACGGCGGCGTGGTGAAGGCGTTCACTTCCAGTTTCACGTCGTTGGCGTAGGCGTGGGTGAATTCCGCCAGCGAAAACGCCCAGTTGACTGTCGTTTCCATCTTGGAGGCCAATTCCGGGGCCAAATGTTTCAGAAGTTCCTCTTTCTGGTTCGTTTTGACGGCCTCGACACATTGTTCGATGGCTGCGCGGACGCGTTCCCGAGGGGAAAAAGTCCAGCAGTCTGCTGCAATGAGTCCTGTCGCGGCAAGAATGAGCGGCGGGATCGCGATGAGCCAGGATTTTTGACGTCCGATCCAAAAACCGGCAGTCAGGAACAGGATCGTCAGCGCTATGGCGGTCAGGCACCATGCAGGTTCCTCGATCATCTGGGAAAAACAGCTCGTGTTCATTCATCCTCCTTGGTTTCGGTCTGGATCGGCATGATCTTTATGGGGATCTTCAGGCCGGCATTCGTAATTTGGGTAATTTCAAACTGGATCTGGACGTTGGTTTTCAGGAGGTCGCACGTCTGTTTCAGGATCAGGTTCGAACCTGCAAAGTTCAGCAGATCTTGAAATTCTTCTTCACTTTCGGGAGTCCATTGGACCAGCGTATTTCCGCAACGATAGACTGCCCCGCCTTTACTTTCATCCCAATGCACGGAAACTTCATCGCCTGTTTCGAGACCAAGGTCTGCGATCAGCATCAGAAGGTACTCCTGAATGAGATCGTAGGAAAGGAATATCTGACGGCGCGTGAGCGACACGTACGCCTCGTCTGCTTCAAAAACCTCACCGGAAGGCGAGGAGTTCAGTTCTTTCAGCGTAAAATAAATGCGTACACTATTCTGACTCCAAAGCCAGCGTGAGGAATGCGGGATAAACTGTACCTTTTCCAGCTGAAAATTCGGGTGGAATGACTGGATCAGGCGAAAGGCGTGTTTTTCCGGATCGAGTTCAATGTCCTCGACACGGCCCGGAAGTGTGTACGTCACCTTCAGGAACTGACTGCCTTCGCTATTCAGTGTCTGGGCATCTAGGTGGATCTCTTCCATTCGCATATTTCGGAAATCTTCCGGAAGGATCAGCGATGCCATGTAGCGTGCCACTTCGCTGGAGGTTATGGCGGTTTCAAAAAAAATCATCGGGTCGTCTCTTCGCTAGTTTCAGGATCCGACGCGGGTCCCGTTTATTTGGACTGGGGATCATTTCTTAAAAGGGAGTGTGTTCCCGTCTGGAACGGCTCTAAAATCTAGGGGGCGGGGACTCGGAGATCTCGGAAACGATACTCTCGACGGAACCTGACGCAAAGCGTGTGCGGATCCGTGTGCCTGCCGTCAGTTCGGAGGCGGAACGTACGACTGTGCCGTCATGTGTTTGTGTCACGGAGTAGCCGCGCCCGAGCACGTGCAGGGGACTGAGCGTTTCGAGCCGGGATGCCTGGGCGTGAAGTGCCGTTTCCAAAAGGCTGAATCGGTTCTTAAGCTGGAGCTGGAGCCGTTCTTCGACCGAATCAAGACGCTGGGTCCATTCCTCAAATTTCCGATGCGGAAAACGAAAAACTGGACTGTTCGCGAGATGCTCGACTTCTGCTGTCAGATCGCTCAACTGATTCCAGATCGCGAGCGACAGTCGGTCTTCTGCGTTTCTAAGCCGTTCGGAAAGGTCTTGCATATTCGGTGAAAGAAGCTCGGCGGCTTCCGACGGGGTCAGTGCTCGACGGTCTGCCGCGAGGTCGCAAAGCGTCACGTCGATCTCGTGTCCGACACCAGAAATGACCGGAAGTTCCGAATCGAAAACCGCTCGGACCAGTACTTCCCGGTTGAACTCCCAAAGGTCCTCCATACTCCCTCCGCCGCGGGTCACCACGATGCAGTCGATCCCGAGACACCCCGCATGCCGATTGAAAAAGGAAACGCCTTCCGCCAGTTTTTCCGCTGCACCGTCTCCCTGGACCGGCGAGGGAAAAATGCAGACGTCGACTCCGCACCAGCGGCGTTTCAGGACTTGGAGAAAATCGCGGATCGCCGCACCGGAAGGGCTTGTCACGACGCCGACTCGGCGGATCTGGCGAGGAAGCGGTTTTTTATGCTCCGGCGAAAAAAGACCTTCTGCCGCAAGTTTCTGTTTCAGGGCAAGAAACTCTTTTTCAAGCTGACCGAGGCCTTTCAGTTCGACCGAAGAGACCACAAGCTGATAGTTACCGCGCGGAGGATACACTTCGATTTTCCCTTCGCACTCCACTTCCATGCCGTCGTGAAGCTCAAGACCGCGTGGAAGCCGGCTGTTCCAAAGGACTGCGGAAAGTTGCGCGCTGGGATCTTTCAGCAAAAAATAGCAGTGCCCCATACTGGACTGTTTCAGGTCGGAGATCTCTCCCGAAACGCGGACCTCCGAAAAGACGGTACCCAAAAGATTTTGGATCCCGGCCGTCAGCTGAAAGACCGTAAATGTCGGTATTTTGTCCATGGGGAAATCCTTCCTGTATGGCGTCTGTGAGCACTTAAAATTTTCGATTCCTCAACATTCTACCATATTTCCTATTTTTTTCAAGGTGAATGCACGCAGAAAAACTATTTTTTGGGAAATGTGTTTTCAAGTTCTCCCAATGAAAGAAAACTGCCATAAAAAGTTTCAGTGAACCGTGCCCCCCCTTGAATCTTTTTGAAAATCAGGTAAAATCAATTTTTTCATTTGTCTACTTAAATTGGGAGCTAAAAAATGAGTGATACGTATGAATCGGCATTGACGCTGCTGAAGCCGGAAGAGGTGAACTACGATCCCGCGCAGTTTGGGGAATTGTGTGACGGATATTTGTTTGGAAAATTCAAAAATTACCGCCTGAAAAAGAAGCTCGGCGAGGGCGGGATGGGGCAGACATGGCTGGCAGAGGAACTCGTGGAAAACGAGGTCAGCCAGCGCGTCGTTTTGAAAATTTTGACGCAGGAACTCCGCGGAAATGAAAACGCCCTGAAAGAAGTCCGGCGCATTTTTGACCTCACGAAAAATCTGAATCACTCGAGCATCTGCCCGCTTCTGGGCCGGTACGTCGACCCGAATT
>SUVI01000002.1 GCA_015062085.1 Planctomycetaceae bacterium | reverse complement strand
GGTAACCTGCCGAGCACCCCGTACTGCAAAGACGCGAACGGCCGCGGTCCTGCCTGGGCCAACTCCCTGTTCGAAGACAACGCGGAATTCGGTCTTGGTATGCGCGTCGCTGTCGACCAGCAGAACGCATACGCGAAAGAACTGCTCGTCGGTATGGCGGAACATGTTGGTCAGGATCTGGTCGATGCCATCCTGAACAACCCGCAGAAGAGCGAAGCCGACATCGCTGCCCAGCGCGACAATGTTGCGAAGCTGGTCGCGAAGATCGAAGGCGCCGACTGCCCGAAAGCCAAGGCTCTCGCCGACATCGCGAGCTTCCTGGTCAAGCGCAGCGTCTGGTGCTTCGGCGGTGACGGTTGGGCGTACGACATTGGTTACGGCGGTCTTGACCACGTCATGGCTTCCGGCCGCAACATCAACGTGATGGTCCTGGATACCGAAGTTTACTCCAACACGGGAGGTCAGGCTTCCAAATCCACGCCGCGCGGTGCTGTTGCCAAGTTCGCCGCCAACGGCAAGAAGTCCCGCAAAAAGGACCTCGGCATGATGGCCGCCTCTTACGGCAACGTTTACGTTGGTCAGATCTCCATCGCCGCCAATCCGGCGCACGCTCTGAAGGTCATGATCGAAGCGGAAGCTCACGACGGTCCGTCCCTGATCATTGCGTACTCGCACTGCATCAACCACGGTATCGACATGCTCCAGGGTCTGGAACTTCAGAAAGAAGCCGTCAAGTGCGGATACTGGCCGCTGTACCACTACAATCCGGCCGACGAAACTCCGTTCCACCTCGACAGCAAGGCTCCGGAAGGCGAGTTCAAGGCGTTCGCCATGAAGCAGAACCGCTTCAAGACGCTCAAGCTCCTCAACACGGCCGAGCAGACGGAAGCGTTCCTTGCGGAAGGTCAGGGCGACATCAACAATCGCTACGATTACTACGCGCAGCTCTCGCAGCTGAAGCACGAGTGATCGGAAACGTGAGACCATTCTCACGGACATGAGTTAAGAAAAGGCGGAGCAGAGCGATCTGTTCCGTCTTTTTTTTGTGAAAATTTTTGAATATTTTAAACGGACTACTTGACATATGTCAAAATTGTGTTATACTTTTTATTGAGATGAAAATCTCTTAAATTTCGCTTGACAGCACGAAAACTTAGACACTTTTTGCAGTTGAAAAGCGGATGACCTATTCTGTATACATGGAGTAGGTCTATATTTTCATATGCCTGTATAATAACAAAGTAAGAGCGTGTGCGGCTCCATGGGAGACGTTGCGTATCTACTTTGTTAGGTAGTCTAAGACCTTCGTGCTGGGATACGTTGACGTGCTCCCTTTTTTTATGTCCGCACGAAGTGATTCTTTCTGTGCTTCATTCTAAAGGGAAAAGGAAATGTATTCTGTTTTTGAAATATCCCCAGCTCATGATAGGTCACGCAGTTCGCAAAATCGAAATCAGCCCGAATGTATTTATGGAGTATCACAGGATCTCGATCCTCTGTTTTTTTCGGTTTTCTTATTCTCCGATTTATTATGAGCGGGACGGCAGTCAGCTCATTCCCCTTCGCGAGACAGACGTTTCCCGTCTTTCCCCTTGGAAAAAGGTCCCATTTCTCGATCGCTTTGGCTGGACCATTCCGATTTTATTCGGTCTGTGCTGGTTGATATGCCAAATATTTTGACAGGCGAAAGGTTTGTTTTCTTTTTGGATCTGATTCGGGAACGGGTTCAGAAATATTTATTCTCCCGAAAAATCCTTTTTTCAAGGAGACATATCATGTCGAAAGAAAAGATCGAAAGCCGCCGCGCCTTCATGAAAAAGTTCGGCAAACTCGCCGGTGCCGCCGCCGTTGCTGCTCCTTTCATGGCCATGGCCGCCAAAGAAGCTGTTGCCGCTCCGGATGAAGATAATCCGGTGTGGGTGTGTGGTCTTGCTTCGTGTAGTGGTTCGTGTGATAGTAATTGTAGTGGTACGTGTGCTGGTGAGTGTGATAAGTCGTGTGTGGGTACGTGCGATAGGCTCTGTGATTGGCGATGCGAGGGCTCGTGTCATTGGAGTTGCGCAGGAGCCAAAGGTTGTGCTAATAGTTGCGTAGGCACTTGTTCGTTGACCTGTTCCGGATATGGTGGTTATAACTATTATTGAAACTAAAAAACGAGAATGCAGAATGTCTCTAAAAGAACTAGTTTCAGTGCATCTGGGGGGTGCCTCAGATGTGCTGAAGAGGTTGAATTTATTTACATTTACGGGATAAGCATATGACTCAAGATAAACTTGAATCGCGCCGCGCTTTTATGAAAAAGTTCGGCAAACTCGCCGGTGCCGCTGTCGTTCCCTTTATGGCCATGGCCGCCAAAGAAGTTGTTGCTGCTCCGGATAAAGATAGTCCGGTTACATCTTGCACCAGCAATTGTACCAACAAATGTACCGGCTTTTGCATACGCACTTGCACAGGCACTTGCGACGTCACTTGCACAGGCACTTGCTGCGTCGATTGCAGTGGCACTTGTGCTTTCATTCAACAATTAGGGCCAAGGTTTTGAAATATTTTAACAAGGGGGATATGTGATGTCACAAGATAAAACGGAAGATCCTCAAAAGAAATCCGATGAAATTTTGAAAGTTGATAAACCGTGGCAGGAAGGTATGGCACGTTCCATTACTTTTATTCTTACGGAAGACTGTCAGCTTCGCTGTAAATATTGTTATTTGTGCGGGAAAAATAATGTCACTAAAATGACGTTTGAGACCGCCAAAGAGGGAATCGATTACGTTCTTGGACATCCTGAGATCTATAAAGAAGAGAGCGTTATCTGGGAATTTATCGGCGGCGAGCCGTTCCTCGAAATCGAGCTGATGGACCAGATCTGCGATTATATCAAAGAGCGGCTTTTTGTGCTGAAACATCCGTGGTTTAACAGCTATCGATTTAGTATGGCCACGAATGGCTTGCTGTATGACGATCCGCGAGTGCAGAAGTTCATCGAAAAGAATCGGACTCATTTAAGCATTGGTATTTCCGTCGATGGTACACCCGAAAAACATAATATGCAGCGGGTTTTTGTTGATGGGACCGGTTCTTACGATGAAGTTGTCAAGCGCGTTCCGCTCTGGTTGGAGCAATTCGAGGGTGCGCAAACGAAATCGACCATCGGGCATAGTGATTTGCCGCTTGTTAAAGATTCCGTACTTCATCTATGGAATCTGGGAATTAAAAACGTTCCCATGAACTGCATTTTTGAGGATGTGTGGGAAGACGGCGACGATGATATTTTTCAGGATCAGCTGATTCAGCTCGCTGACGAAATTCTCGATAGAGAATTATTTAAACTGGGTTATAATACTACTCTGTTTGAACGTCATATCGGTTTTGAACAGACGGACAATCAAAACTGGTGCGGTGCAGGCAAGATGGTTTCCATTGATACCAAGGGTGTATTTCATCCTTGTACCCGTTTCGCGCAATATTCTCTTGGGCACAAGCCTGAGATCAATACCGGTGACGCAGAAAAAGGGGTCGATCAAAATCGTCTCCGTCCGTTCCTTGCTCTGAATCGAACAGTCCAGTCGCCGCAGGAGTGCATTGATTGTGAAGTTGCGTCAGGCTGTGCGTGGTGTCAGGGGAATAATTACGACTGTGCCGATACGGAGACCATTTATCAGCGGGCGACGTATATCTGCAAGATGCACAAGGCGCGCGTGCGGGCGAATAACTACCTTTGGAACAAGCTCGACAAACTCGTTCCGCCGGCCGAAAATGATGACCGAGTTCGGCGTTTGAAACTTCGCAAGGGGTTGCAGTCGCTGTTCGTTCTGATGGATTCTGCCGCGCCGTCGTTTTGTTACTACAAGACGCGGGAAATGGAACGGAAAATCATGGACGATGAGACGCTCAAAAAGGTCGCGTTTTACGCTTTGACAGAGAACCTTTCGCTGAATCTGATCCTCGGCGAAAATGGGTTGACGGAGGCGCAAAAAGAGATCCTCAAGTGGAACGATTACGTCATTTACCGCTCTGGTTCCGCGAAATTTCCGACCGACGACAAGACGATCAACGTCTTTGATTTTGAGTCGGACACGTGGGATGACTCGATCGGTCCAACGGAAATGTTCATCCTGCGCATCAGTAAAGACAGTCTCACGGAACTTCCCGCCTGGCTGGAAGCGCATTCCCTTGCCGCGGACAAGATCACGGTTTTCGTCAAGGAAATGGAAACGATGACGGAAGCGGAGTTCGGGCCGTACAAGGCGGTTTTGGATCGGCTTGCTGCGTGGCTTCCGGAACGCGAAGAGGAAAAACCGTTTGAGCTGTCGCTTTTGACGGACCGTTTGCAGCTTGAAAAACCGAACCATTGCGACGCCGGCGTGAAGCACGTCACGATCGGACCGGATGGGAATTTTTACGTCTGTCCCGGTTTTTACTATCGCGAGAAGAACAAAGATTTCCTCATTGCCGACATTGATACCGTGCTGAAAACGCATGAACTGCCAATCAAAAACAGCCAGCTGTATAAGCTCGACCACGCGCCGATCTGTGAAAACTGCGATGCCTGGCAATGCCGCCGCTGTGTGTGGCTCAACAAGGAAACGACGCTGGAAGTGAATACGCCGTCGCGCCAGCAGTGCGTCTGCGCACATTTGGAACGCAATGCCAGCCGCGATCTGATCGAACCGCTCTTCATTCAGGATATGGTATCCATCCCGGAAATCGAGTATCTCGATCCCTTCGAGGAACTGATGAAGAAGAATCAACCATTTATTGAAAAAGGAAAAGTCGATGAGTGCTGAAAAAACGAAAAAAGTCGTTGGAAAAGTCACACCGGAACAGCGTGATGAGATCCAGAGTCTGTTTGAACGGAGAAATTCTCTGAAAGAACTGATGATGATCGTCAATCCGGCAGAAAATAATGAACTTTATGAACGTGTTCTCGCCGACCAGATCGAAACTCGAAAACGCTTTGAGCAATGGTGGAGCGACCGCGGCAAAGAGTATTGCTGGGAAGGCAGCGAAAACGGAAATTGGGAGATCGATTTTCAAACGTGCGAGATCTTTCTGGTTTCGTGTGACTGTCAATGAACGGAAGTACGAGTGATCGGAAACGTGAGACCATTCTCACGGACATGAGTTAAGAAAAGGCGGAGCAGAGCGATCTGTTCCGTCTTTTTTGTTTTCGGAATGTAAAAGATGGTCAGAAGACGTAAATTTTCTGTAAAACTGAAATTTTTGATCGGAATGCGGATCTTTGAATGTTGATTTTAAATTCTCGTTTGGTATACTGGATCTGAAGAAGTCGATGTTCGGCTTTGAAAAAGTGGTTTCGAAACAGAAAGGAATTTCTCATGGCAAAGCAAAGCGGAATTTTGTGCGGGAGCCGCAGGTTTGGCGTGATGCTGAGACGGTGGTTTCTGATGGTCGGGATCCTGGCGGTTTTGTGCACATTGGGGACGCGCTGTCCGGCGATGTCGATCGTTTATTCCGAAGATGGAGAGTATCTGGCTCATTGGCGGCCTGATCGGGAGAAAGTTTCGGTCTGGAATCTTGAGAGCGGGAAATGCTCGCAGTTTGATTTTGAGAAACCGACCGCCCCATACCGGCCGGAGTGGAAGGTCTGCGTCGATGGGAAGTTGGTGACGTTTGACTTGAGGAAGGAGGTCTATGGAACGATCAAATTTTGGGAGACGGGCTGGTCGCCGGACGGTCGATACTATGTTTTGCCGAATTCGAGGCAGATCCAGGATCGGGATTTTGATTTGAAGATCTGGGACGTGGAGGCTGGGAAACAGGTCCGGACGTATCGGAGCGGGGAGTACTCGTACAGCTGCTGGTGCCCGGACAGCCGGAGGATCGCGCAGTTTAACAGTAAGGTCATCTGGATCTTTGACGTAACGGGTGAGGAGAAACCGGTTTTTTATCGAAATCTGGAAGAGCGGAATTCTTTTTCAGCGGTCAGCTGGTCTCCCGACGGCCGATTTTTGCTCGTTGGGACTTTTGGGGGGAACGTGATGCTGCTGGATACGAAAGAGAATTTCCTCACAAAGGAAGAGATCGAAGCGATAGAAGAAAAGAGGATCTCAGCAGCATCGCATCAGAGCCAGGCTCGTTACTTTCGTCAGGTTCCACTTTATCCGCGAAAAGAGCTTTCGGTCATGAGGCAGCTCTGGAAAGTAAATGTCGCCGATAATATGAAGAGGGTCAGTGCAATGGCGTGGGTCCCGGAAATGGAAAAGGTGCTGGTCAGTACTCATCAGCACGGAGTTTCTGTGCTGGATGCGAAGACCGGGGCGATTCATTTCCGTCTTGGAGAACCGACAAGCTGGGCCTATAGTTCCGAAACGGTCGGTCTTTCTCCGGACGGTCGAAAACTGGCGCTTGCGGAGGGAAGCACGACACGGCAGGTCGGTATCTGGGATCTGGAGACAGGAGAGAAGATCGGAGAATGGCGGAAGGTGAGCGGCGCATTTACGGTGCATTGGACACCGGACAGTCGGCAGCTTTTTGCCGCAGATCGACAGCAATTCATCGAGCATGACGGAGAACCGCCGCGGATGGGAGAAATTCCGAAACTTCCGAAAGTCGCGGATGTGGAGTACCGGCTTCATTTCTGGGATCTGGAAACGCAGAAGGATGTCCGAGTCCTGACGACCGGCCGCGTCTCCATGCTTCCCGAAATGGAAAAGCAGCGTCGTGAACTGGAAGCGGAGGCAGCGAAAGAACGGGCGATTTATGAAGAGAGGAAAAGAATGCAGAAGGAACGCAGTCCCTCTCCCGCACCAGTCCCTGTCCAAGCAGTTGAACTGTAAAACCGGCTGATTTTTTCAGGAAACGGGGTGGTCTTGACTGCTCCGTTTTGCGGGATTTTGCGGAAAACTTTGAGTTTTGGGTCAAGTGGAGCGAGATGCTCGATGAAAGAGCCTGTTTTTTTAGAGTGATTCCGGGAAAATTCTTCCCTATTTTCCCATCCGGGGTCTTGCATTGAGAGGGAAAGTGTGGTAAAATAAAAAATGAGTTTCCAGTGAATGGACCCTTTGTCCGATTTTTTGTCGATCGGCGATCCTCTTGCTGTGAGACCGAATCAGATTTTGCGGCATTTTGTGCTTTAGGGAAGAATGGATCCCATGAACATTTCCACTCCGCGTTACCTTGTTTCGTTTGACGTGCGTCAGCTTCCGCAGCGGTTTACCGACGTCTTGATCATTGGCTCCGGGTTGGCCGGCTTACGGGCAGCTCTGGCGGTCTCGAAGAAGCAGCAGGTCATTGTGCTGACGAAGCCGGAAAATATCCAGTACTCCAACAGTGACCGCGCACAGGGCGGGATCGCGTCGGTTTTGGATCCGACAGACCAATTTGAAAAGCACGTGGAGGACACGCTGATCGCGGGAGCAGATCTCTGTGACCGGGAGGTCGTGAACCGTGTGGTGAAAGAAGGACCGCGGCGGATCGCGGAGATGATCGAGATGGGGACGCATTTCGATCAGCATGCGGACGGAAGCCTGGAACTTGGCCGAGAAGGCGGGCACCGGATGAACCGGGTCGCGCATGCGAAAGGAGACCAGACCGGGCACGAGCTGATCCAGACGGTCATTGTGCAGTCTAACGCGGCAAAAAACATTCATGTGCACGCGCAGTGCTACGTGATCGATCTTCTGACTTTTGAAGGACGCTGCGTCGGGGCGCTGGTCCACGATTCGGCATTCGGAAAGATGGTCTACTGGGCGAAGCAGACCATTCTCGCAACGGGCGGGATCGGACAGCTTTACCGCGAGACGACCAACTCTCCGATCGCGACGGGCGATGGGATCGCGATGGCATTACGTGCCGGTGCGAAGCTGAAAGACATGGAGTTCGTGCAGTTTCATCCAACGGTCCTTTACGTTGCCGGAAGCAGTCGGTCGCTCATTACGGAGGCCGTTCGCGGTGAGGGGGCGTACCTGATCGACAAGAACGGGCACCGTTTCATGCCGGAGTACGACGAGCGTGCCGAACTGGCTCCCCGCGACATCGTGAGCCGTTCGATCGCGACGCAGATGCTCAAAACGAACTCGGCGACGGTTTTTCTGACGATGGCGCACAAGGATCCGGAACTGATCCGTCATCGTTTTCCGGGGATCGCAGCGATCTGTGCCCGATTCGGCATCGACATTACGAAAGACCCCATTCCGGTCCGTCCGGGCGCGCATTACATGATGGGCGGCGTCGCGGTGGATATGGAGGGACGGACGAACGTTCCGGGACTTTGGGCCATTGGAGAAACGAGCTGCACAGGACTGCACGGCGCGAACCGTCTGGCCTCAAACAGTCTTCTGGAAGCGCTCGTTTACGGCGTCTCTGCCGGAGTCGGCGCGTCACAAGCTGCAGCACGCATCCCGGATGAAAAGCATCTGAAAGTCCTTCCGCTAATGCACGATACCGAGTCGTCGTACGATCCAATGCTTCATCTTCAGGATTTCACCAACTCCCTGAAGAGTCTGATGTGGCGCAATGCAGGCGTAAAACGCAGCAGCGAAATGCTCAATGAGGGGCTGGAAACGCTTCAGCAGTGGCAGCGTTACACGTTCAACGGCGAGCAGAATGACACGGTCGGATGGGACCTTCAGAATATGCTCACGGTCTCGATGCTCGTCATGCAGGCTGCTTTGATGCGCGAGGAAACCCGCGGCGGACACACGCGCGTGGACTTTCCGGAACGGGAAGAGAAATGGCGCCGGCACATCACGTTCCAGCGGAATGAAAATGGTTCCATTCAGCTCGGGATGGAAGAAATGAAAAAGAAAAGATGAACCTTGAAACGAGGAACAAATAAATGACTGAAAAGAAAAATGAAACTCTTCCGCAGACGGATGCACAGACGGAAAATTCGGAATTTCTGGAAGGAGCTGAAGGGGGACGGAAGTTCGATCCGATGGAAATGCCGAACATCATCGTTCCGCGTGACGGGACCGAAGCGCTGAAACGTGCAAAAATGGCGGCGCAGGTCATCGCAGACAACCGGGGGAAGGACATCGTGATCCTCGACCTCCGAAAGCTGACGTACGTTTTCGACTACTTCATCATCGCAACCGGTACGAGCAATCGGCAGCTGCACGCGATGAGCGATGCCGTGGACGACCTTTTCGAGAAGGATCTGAAAGATCAGAAACTCACGACGGAAGGGTACCGCGAAAGCCGGTGGATCGTGTGCGACTACGGTGATGTGGTGGTCCATCTTTTTGAAGAAGAGACGCGCGACTACTTCCGCCTTGAAGACCTCTGGGGAAGCGCGGAACGTGTCGAGTTCACGCCGTCCGTTTTGGATTAAGAGACCAAACAAAACTCAACGAAACAAAAAAAGGAACTGCGTGAAATGAAATAGTTTGACGCAGTTCCCGAAGTACTGTGAAATCGGCAGCTTGAAATTTTTGAAACATTTTAGCCCACAAACTGTTGTGTTTTTATAAACCGTGTGATTTTCTAAAAAAAGGAGAAAAACCAATGAAAAAAGACTACGTTCACATTTGTGTCGTTCTGGACGCTTCTGGTTCGATGGATCACTTGACGGAACGGACGAAGAGCACGTTCTGCGAATTTATTCAGTCTCAGCAGAAGGAGATTGGAAAGACCTGCTTCGATCTCTTTCAGTTTGAGAGCAGCGTCAAACATCTTGTGCAGTCGGCAGACCTTTCGCAGGTTTCGGCCGAGCAGCTGATGAGCGACTATCGATGCAGCGGAATGACGGCCATGAATGACGCGATCTGCACCGCGATCGATCATCTTGGAAAAGAGTTCGCCGCGATGCCGGAAGAAGAACGGCCCGAAAAAGTGCTCGTTGCGATCCTGACGGACGGTGAGGAGAATGCGAGCCGCCAATTTACCGCACAGGACGTGAAAATGAGGATCGAGCATCAGCAGAAGACCTACTCCTGGGATTTCATGTTCCTCGCAGCGAATCAGGATGCGGTCCTTGCAGGAAACCAGATCGGTATTCAAATGAAAGACTGCATGCAATTTGAGGCGTCGCCAATGGGAATGGAGATGGTGAATCTGCTTTTGTGCGAACGCGCGTGTCAGATGCGCAGCCGATAGCGTTAGCAGGGAATGAAAGATGCCAGGATCGGGAACCTAGAGAACACTGCAGAGCAGAAAGGAAAATGAGAAATGGACAGAATGCTTCAACGGTACTCTATCTTTAAGTATTTTTTCGCGCTTTTGATGGGCCTCGCGTGCTTCATCGGCACATTCATGCTGATGGGCGTTTGGGGAGCCTACGAAAATACCGCATTTTCCAGCTCGGATCTCGTCGCAGTCAGTTACGGCAAATGGACGCAGACGGCCGTTCCGTGCATCGGGATGATCTTCTCCGGTCTCGCAATGGCGCAGTCCGTCCTTTCCGGAAGAGGGGTCTCGCTGAAAAAGAATCGGCTTTTGCGTGCGGCCGCTGCCGTTTTTACGCTGAACGCACTCCTCGCACTTTGGCTGGGGCTGAGCTGAGCAGGTCCGGTAAATTCCGTTTTAGGACTCCGTTTCCTGAGCACATTTGAAAAAAATTCCCGCAGAATGACCGAACTGGTGTTTCTGCGGGATCTTTTTTAGGAACTTCTTTCAGAGTTAGACACGCCTTTTCATTCCTGCTCAAGCGTTTCTTTCAGAGCAGCTTCCAGCGCATCCAGGCGAGCGTAAACGTCCCCTTCTTCTCCGGGCTGGAGACTGGCGAAAAGGTAGAATTTCACCTTCGGCTCCGTACCGCTCGGACGGACTGCCGCACAGTTTCCTTTTTCGGAAAGATGGAGCATGACGAGTTTCCCTTTGGGGCCCTGCATCGGTGCTTTTTCTTTTCCGATACGCAGATCCATTTCCGTTCCGTGCTCAAAATCCTGCGCGTACACGACTTCCATGCCGGCCAGTTCCCGAGGCGGATCCGACTGGAAACGTTCCATCAGCGCCGTCATTTTAGCCATTCCGTCCGAGCCGCTCATGGCGATGGAGAACGCTTTTTCGGCATGGCGGCCGTACTGGACGTAGAGTTCTTCGAGTTTCTGATGGACCGTCTTGCCTTCCGCTTTGGCTTTGGCGGCCATTTCCGAGAAGACCATCGCGGCTACGGCGGCGTCTTTGTCGCGAGCGTGCGTTCCGACGAGGAAACCGTAGGATTCTTCCATACCCATCACAAATTTTTCAGGACCGTGCTCTTCGATCGCACCGCCAATGTACTTGAATCCGACGAGCAGATCGCGGATCGTCAGGATCCCGTAAGCATCAGCGATCTTCTTAAGCATCGGCGTCGTGACAAGCGTTTCAACGACGTAATGCGACGGGGTGAGCTTGCCTTCCGCCTTCATTTCGGAAAGGAGGTACTCCGCCATGAGCGTGCCGATCTGATTTCCGGTGAGCGTTTTCCACTCCGCGTTCGGCTCGTAAGTCAACGGAGCTGCAACACCAAGACGGTCGGAGTCCGGGTCAGTCGCCAAGATGAGGTCAATGTTTCCCTGCTTTTTGGCATCTTCGATGATGATGTCAAAGACTGCGGGATTTTCTGGATTGGAAACGTGGTTCGGCACATTCGGAAAATCACCGGACGGTTCTGCGTGCGGGCCAAAAAGCTGAACGTTTTTGAACCCAGCCCCGTCAAGTGCCGGCAAAACGCAGCTGCTCCCCACACCGTGAAGCGGAGAATAGATGATGTTCAGGTCTCGCGGTCCCGATTTACTGACGGAGAGGACGGCCTTGATGAACGCTCCGTCCACTTCCTCCTGGCAGTATTCGACGTCGCCGGCTTCCAGTGCCTGCGCGAAGTCGGATGTTTTGACGTCCTGCATCGCCATGACGTTTTCGATGATCTTCGCATCGTGCGGCGGGAGGACCTGACCGCCGGTGGACCAGTAGACTTTCACCGCATTGTCGCTCGGCGGATTATGGCTTGCCGTGACCATGATGCCGCAGTCGCATTTTTTGTATCGGACCATAAAGGACATTTCCGGCGTGCTTCGGTAACCGTCGAGAAACCAGACTTTGAAACCGTTGGCGGCCATGATCCCGGCACAGAGTTCGGCAAATTCACGGGAACGGTGACGAGTGTCGTAGGCGATCGCGCAAGACGGACGGCGGTCGGAGCCGATCGACTTCAGATACTCAAGCACGTAGGAGGCAAGTCCCTGAGCGCTTTCGCCGATGGTAACGTCATTGATGACGTTCGTACCGACGGGAAACATTCTGCCGCGCCGGCCGCCGGTACCGAACGGGATGACCGTCCAGAAAGCGTCGTCGAGTGCTTTCCACTCTTCATCAGCCGTGAGTTTTTCGATTATTTCCGCATATTTTGCGTACTGCGGAGCCGTGAGCCAGAGACGGATGTTCTCCAGCGCAGATTCGGTAATATGTTTTTCAGCCGCTGCGTTCTGCAAAGCGGCCAGCGTTTTCGAAAAGTCAGCCATTCGGTCCCCCTCGTTTCCGGAGTAAAAACCAAAAAAATAAAAATCGAAAATAAAATCAGGAAAAGGTTTCGTTTAAAGTTCGTTCTTCAAGAACTCCTCGACCCATTTTATGCCGTCAGTGTATTCCATGAATTCACCATCCAGCTGAGCCTTTCGGATCTTGCGGAGGAGCGCCCCCATCGGTTTTCCAGGCTGGACCCCAAAACGAAACAGATCGCGTCCAAAAATGATCTGAGGCGGCTGATGGTCGCAGATCCCCAGTTCTTCCGCGATCTGCGCCCAATTTTCGTAGTGGATCTCTCCTTGCGGAGCATGCAGGCCGCAGCCGTCTCTGTCAGCCGAAACGAGCGCGTGCCAGAGTCGGAATGAGACCGGCGACAGCGCGACCGAAAGATGCCGAACGCTGGCAGGAGATGCCGGATGGTGGAAATGCCATCCGTGAGCAGCGACGAGCGAGCGGACAGTCTTGGAAACGATCAGCGGGGCACGCAGATTCAGGAAAAAGTCAAACGCCATTCTGGCACCAACTTCCGCGTGTCCCGGCATGGAGATCTTGCCGTTTTCGTCTTTCTTCCAAGTTGCCGGCTTGCCGATGTCGTGAACCAGCGCGGAAAACATGAGGCAGAGGCGATCCTGTACCGAAAAGTTTGCCTTCTCCGCGATCTTCGCCGCAGAAATGCAGACTTTGCGCGTGTGCTCCCAGACATTTCCTTCCGGGTGGACTTCCGGATCCTGCTCGGTCTGCGTCATGGCGAAAAGTTCCGGAAAACATTCCAGCCAGCCGGTCTCCCGCAGGACGTCCAGTCCTTTTTCCGGATATTTGCCTTTCAACGCCCACTTTTCCCACTCCGTGTAGAGACGCTCACAGGAAAGAGTCTTAAATTCCGGAAGGACCCTTCGGCAAAAATCGACCGTACGCGGTTCCATCGAAAATCCGAAACGTGCGGCAAACTGCATTCCGCGCAGCACACGGAGCGGATCTTCACAAAATGCTTCCGTCGGAGCACGCAGTATCCCGCGTTTCAAGTCTCCCAGACCATCGAACGGGTCGCAAAACGTTCCGTCAAGCCGCATTCCGATCGCGTTGATGGTAAAATCGCGCCGGGACGCCGCTTCCTGAAAGGTCATGGAGGAATCTGCGACGACTTCAAAGGCTTTGTGTCCGACGCCAGTCTTTCGCTCACGCCGCGGTATCGCCAGATCGATCTCATTGTCGATCTTCACCACGCTGAAACTCTGCCCGACCTGATCCACGCGAAAATAGGGACGCAGCGTGTCGGCGATCTGCTGGTAATCCAGACCGTAGATCTCCAGGTCCATGTCCTTTGAGGGGATCCCGAGAATATGGTCACGTACAAAACCGCCGACAAACAGGACATCAGTCGCACCGGCGTCACGCAGGAGTTCATTGATCCGAATGATTTTAGGGTCAAAATGCAAGTCGTTCATGGGGTAATTTCTAAGGTATTCTAAAAAAATAGTTAAGGTCCATCTTCAGCAAAACTCAAACACCAACTCAAACACCAACTCAAATGCCAGTCATCAGTCTGCGAGCCAGTGCGACAGCTGCGTTCGCATTGTCACTGTATCCGTTTGCTCCGATCTCATCCGCATATGCCTGAGTCACAGGCGCACCGCCGACCATGACCCGAACGGATCCGCGCATTCCAGCTGTTTCCAGAGCTTCGATCGTTTTTTTCATAGCAGGCATGGTCGTCGTCAGAAGCGCAGACATGCAGAGGATGTCCGCCTGATTATCCTGAAGCGCTTTCAGGAACTTTTCCGGCGCGACATTCGTCCCCAGATCGATGACCTGAAAACCGGCGCCTTCGAGCATCGAGGCAACGAGGTTCTTGCCAATGTCGTGCATGTCTCCCATGACGGTCCCAATGACGATCTTTCCCATGGGCTCCGTTCCGCTCGCGGCCAGCATCGGGGAAAGCAGCGCAAGAGATTCCTTCATCGCACGCGCCGCGATCATGAGCTGGGGAACAAAAAACTGGTGCGCTTCAAAACGGCGTCCCGCTTCGTCCATTGCCGGGATCATCGAATCAGTGATGATGTCGTGAGGACAAACGCCGGCGTCCAGCGCGTCTTGGACGAATTTTTTAGCGTCAACGTTTTTTCCAGTCAAAATCGCGTTAAAGATGTCGGGGTTCATTTCCGCCATGGTGTGTGGAGTTCCTTTCGATCTGATCTGCTGATTATTCAAGGCAGGAAAAAATGGCTCCGGTCTCAAAACGGCTTGAGTGTCCGAGAGTATTCCTGCCTTTCCATTTACTTTCTTTTAACTCATCCGGCCGCTTTTTCCAAGAGAAGCGCCTTTGCCTGTTCAAGCCATCCGGCACGCTCTTCAGGCGAGCTCATGATGACGGACGCAAAATTGATCCGCGTGAGATCATCAACGCCGACCGTCTTGAAAACGATGTTTTTCCAGAGATTTTCGAGCGGGTCACCGTTGACGCTCACCTCGATATCCTGCGGCGTATTGCCGGTCGTGAAGACGATCCCCTTGCGTCCCTCGAGCTTCCGAACTGGACCGTCTGCAGTGAAGGCGTAGCAAAAACCCTGACGCACGACCCGGTCGATCCACCCTTTCAGTATCGCAGGAGGCATCCCCCACCAGTTGGGATGAACGATGACGTAAAGGTCCGCGTCCAGCACCTCCTGAATGTCAGCTCGGATCTGACCGGTAACTTCTTCGAGCGGAAGTTCCAATTCTTCCTGCGTCAAAATAGGATCGAATTTTTCTGCGTAAAGGTCCCGGAGCGTCACTTCCCAGCCTGCGGCAGTCAGCGTTTCCTTTGCAAGGCCGGCCAGTGCATGACAGAAGCTGCCCTCGGACTTCTGATGCGCCAAAACGACGAGTGCTTTCATGGTTTTCCTCCTGACAGAATTGTGTCTTGGGTCTCTTTAAATTTACGCCAGTTTTATTATAGCAGAATTCGAAATAAAAAAAATGGTCCCCGAGGCATTTTCTTGGTAAATTTCATGAAATTTCCGATTTCTTTCTGGCAGAGTTTTCCTAAATGTATTTTTCGACTCTTCCGGAAAGTGCATACCGATCCGGGTTCCGATCTCACCACAGAGAACACAAAAGAGACTCAGACTCACACTGAAAAGAAAGAAAAGAGGAAAAAAGGCAGTGAACGTACCTTGACACGAATTTCACGAAAAACACGAAAAGCAGCAGACGCACTTTCAGGAAAACGCAAAAAATTTTCCAAAAAAACTTTTTAAACGACACGATATTTGCAATATATCTAGCATAACGCGAAAGCGGATCCCCATGAGATCTTCATCGTTTGTCCCCAAAGACGGTGGAAATCCAAATCGACTGAAGTTTTCCCCACTTCAGTCACCGAATAAAAAACCTGCGTTCTCGCGCCCTGAAGTGTTTTTTATTCTTTTTCAGGTGGTTCAGCGGCTTTCCCCCAAAGGTCGCTGGTTTTTGGGAAATTTGATCGGCTTTATTGCTTTTTATCGGTCTTTTTTCCACCCCCCAACCGCCTTTTTTATGAGCAGACAGGCCCCCAACTGTCTGCTCATTTTTTGTCACTACACCAGAGGAAGAGATCTCTGTTTCCGCTTTTGGTATTTTGAAATACACGTGTCAAATGTGCTGCATTCTTTCAGTTTTTCTAAAATTTCAAACAGCGGAGTGTTGCATTTTAGTGCATCAAAATAAAACACTGTAGCAAAATGATACACTTCAGGATCGTGTATGGGACTCTGTGGGAAAAAGAAATTTAGAAAGAATTTCACGTTCCTTCCATTTTTTTCTCGAGTTCCTCAAATTTTTTCTTCCATTTTTTCCCGCCAAATTCCGGATGAAGGATCCGCAGTGTACGGAGCAGCCGAGCGGCCAGTTTTTCTTCTCCAAGTTCCCACTGCAGACGAATGATCCAATACTTGGCTTCAAACCACTCGGAAGAGTGATCCGGCACATGCTTTTCGATCCGACGCCACTGTTCGAGAGCTTTTTGCTTCTCCTCCGTCTTTTTGTTCTTTTCTTCTGCCGTTCTTTCTTCCGCGGTTCCGTCCATTTCTGTTTTTTCTGCCAGAAGACGTCCCCAGGTCAATTGAACTTCCAGACGGTTAGGAAATTTGTTCGCGATCTTTTCGTAAAACGGAAATGCTTCTTCACGTTTCCCGCTGTAAAGGAGTGCATGTGCGCCGATCTGCTCAACTTCATCCCGGATCTCCGGCGGAAATGCCTCGAGGTACGGTCTCATGGAATCAAAGAGCTGGATCTCCTTTTGAATGATCTGGTTCTGAAGTGCGTTTTTCGATGCAATTTCCGATCTCTCAAAATTCTCCGATCTCTCAAAATTCTCCGATCTCTCAAAATTCTCCGATCTCTCCAAGTTTTCCGCGTCGCAAGTTTCCGCGTCGCGAGTCGGCATCTGTTCCAGTTTCGCATGCAGGCGATTCAAACGCAAGAGAAACGGTACGGTCTCTAGGCAGTGGACCTCGGAGGAGGGAAGCGTTCTGCTCCATTGGATCGCGGAAAAAAGAGCCTGCGGATAGTCTGACGACGCATTCTTCTCAAGCATTTCAAGGTAAAGACGCCAGGTCTGAAAGCATGAATCCGTCGTTTTTCTGTAGGAAGGGTCATCTGTCGGCGTATTTGCGGCGAGGATCATCGAAACGTCAACGCATTCCGCGTAGTTTCCCCGGATCCGAGTCACATTTTCGAGCTGATGGAGCCAGTCAAGGAATTTTGGATCCTTTTTTCCAAAGAGCTGAAAATGCTCCATGAGGAGGAGCTGGTAAGCGTCGAGTCTCGCATTGAGCGTTTCGTTCAGCTTTCCACCGGAACTTCGGAGTTCCTGTGAAACGCATTCTGCCAGAATCGCAGCGGCGCGGGAGTGGTTCTGCACGGCATTTGGATCTTCCGGAAACGTGACGGCCATGCGCCGGAACCAGGTGACAGCGTCGGCTTTTTTGCCGTTTCGGTAAAGCATCGTTCCCGCCATTTCCGCAGCGTGAAGCGCCGTTTCCGTTTCTTCTTGCGAGAGCGCGGCTTTCCAGAGCCTTTCGCAGGCGGCGACGGCGTCCGGGTCGAAATTCACGCACGCATTTTCCGCAGCGAGTTTCAAAAAAGAAAGATTCTGATTTTCGCCGGCATTTTTCAGCATTCCGTTGAACAGGATCTCGGCCCGCAAGACCCACCACGGAGCACTTTTAGCCCGGATCGTGTTGAGGATCTCCAGAGATTCGTCCCGAAGTTTTTGAGCCGCGTCATTTTCTTTTTCGGAAATGCCGGTGTCTGTCCCTTTTTCAGAAGCGGGTACATCGGAGGCATTTTCGCCATTTTTCATCGCCGCGCTCCACTGCGCAAGCCAAAATTCCAGGATCGCGCAGTCCAGTTCACCGTTGACTCCCAGTATGTCGGCATGCAGCTCCGTCCGAACGGTCTCCATCGCCAGCGCAAGGTCTTCTTTTGCCAAAGTAAACCGGATCTTCTCCGCAAGCAGTTCCATTCGGATGCTTTCCGGCATCGCGGAACGCTGGGAGTCCAGCATTTCGATCCGGTCCCGGGCATTTTCAAGGTCTTTCACGAGCCGAAGGCAGCGGATCTCCTCGATCCGTGCACTCCAGTAGAGAGCAGACCCCGATGGGATCATCGTCAGACTTCGGGCGTGAGACTGGGCTTCTTTCAGAGAATTGATCCGGTCCAGCGAATCTTCCGGGTAGGTCAGCGCCTGGAGCTGGCAGGCAAGCAAAAGCTGAAATTCCAGATTTTGCCGCATGGATTCCAACTCCCAGAGAGAAAGTCCATTTTCGTCAAAACGTGAGGCGGTCTGGACCGTTTCGGCATCAGAGGAACGTTTTTTGGAGGACGAAGAACGCGATCTTCTTTTTTTCGCAGCCAAACTGGAGGGCGTACCGACCGTCCCTTCCTGTGCGATCGCCAAAACGAGTTTTTCCCGCTGGACGCCGATCTCATGAAAAAGCCGTATCGCCTCCCGGATCCGCTGCCGAGCCTCCTCCATTCCGGTCTGCGGATCCAATGCAAAACGAGCCTCCATTTCCGCACGCCGTGCCTGCGCAAAAAGTCCGACGGCATACTGAAAGTCAAGCGCCAGAAGCCACGGACATTCCGGGTAAGTTTTCCGAAAATCTTCGTAAAGACGCCGGCATTGCGCGTCAAGCTCCTTTTTTTCCGGCATGGGAGCACAAAGAGCTTTTTCCTGAAGCACACGGATCAGCTCCACGGTCATTTCCGTCTGAACGGCAGGTGAAATGGAATCCATCGCAAGCCGTTCCCGACAGTGAAGCTCCGCAAGCCGAAACAGTCCGCGTTTCAAAAGTTCCTCAAGAAAGAGACTGTCCGGGGAAATATTTTGCCGGATCTTCTCACCTTCCGCAGGTTCCGAGGCGGCCAGCGGCTGTAAACCGGGGAGATCGAAACGATTTTCTTCCAAAACGTCTCCCGCCAGAACGGCAAGCGTCCCCAAAAACAGTCTGGGAAGCATTTCCGGGAAAGTTCCGGAAGCCATTCCAAACGCGGTCAAAGCAAGAAATTTTCGGGGGATCCGTGATTTTGAATTCATGCGTCAACCTCAAACTTTTTCCGGTTTCTCAATGGCGAACTGGATCTTCTCAAACCCGTTCCGTTTGCCTGCCGAGTAGAGCTGGATGACGTTTTCCAGCGGAACATTCGGGTCGATGTCGAGGATCAAAGGTACGTCGGCACATTCTTCCGCAAGCGCACGCAGCATGGCGTCAAGCTGAGAAAACGCCTCGATCCGATTACCGTAGATCTCCCACCATGGAGCCTCCTCGTAGTGGATCAGAACGACGATCTCCTCAAAATCCTGGAGCTCCGGCGGAAGCTCGAACGTCTGCATCTGCTCAGACGGCTGATTCCCGAAAAGTGCCTGGATCGGCGTCGGAAGCAGTTTCTCCGGCATCTGGAACGTCGAGGTACAGATGAAGAAGATCAAGAGCTGAAAGATCACGTCGATCATCGGCGTCATCTGGAGTTCCAGCGAATTTTCATTTTGTGCAGGGGATCTGTACTTCATGGTTTTTTCAAGTCCGACGGGGCGGAAATGCTTTGGTTTTGGTTTTGGTTTTGGTGTTGGTGTTGGTGTTGGTGTTGGTTTTGGTGTTGGCGTTGGCGTTGACGTTGGCGTTGGCGGCGGTTTTGGCGGCGGTTTTGGCGGCGGTTTTAGCGGCGGTTTTAGCGGCGGTTTTAGCGGCGGCTTGGGGAATGAGGTCTTTTCATGAAAGCCGGAAAACGAAAGTTCATTCTTCCATGACCGCAAACTGAACGTCCGAGATCCCGGCCTCGGCAGCCGCAAGGAGGAGCGGTTCGACTTCCGCGTAGGGAACACTGCGTCCGGCACGGATCCGAAGCTGGAAAGGTGCGGAGGTTTCATCTTGATGTTTTTTTTCTTGGAGAAGAAGCGCGGAAAGTTCTTCATGAACGACCGGCCGCACGCCAATGAAAAGTTCCCCTGCCCGCGGAACGGAAAGCGTCAGCCGGCGAATTTCATCCTGCGGGATCTCTTTTCCTTCTTCTGCCTTGGGAAGTTCCACTTCGACCGCATTTTCCTGATTGGTGAAGTGGCTGGCTACGAGGAAAAAAATGATGAGCAAAAACACGACGTCGATCATGGGCGTCATATTGAAGCCGACCGCTGCGCCTGTGTGTCGGGGAGCTTTCATCGTTTGGTTTCCTTTTTCCTGTTTTTCTTTGGGAGTTGGAGCCTTCCCGATACTTTCTCTATCTTGGAGGCCTGATTTCGGAACACATACCGCGTATTCCACGTTCGCGGCAGTTGGAGATTCAGCCTTTTTCGGAATTTCCTCCGGAACGTGACGCGTTTCCAAGACGGCGGCGGTAACGTTTCAGCGGAAGGAAAATGGACTGGATCCGAGTCGTCATCTCTGCCATGTGGAGATCGATCCGGTTTCTGAAAAAGGCGAAAAGTCCAATGCTCGGGATCGCGACGAGCAGTCCTTCCACCGTAGTAACGAGCGCTTGGTAAATACCGCGTGCGAGTTCTGGCCCCTGTGCCGAGCCTTGAGCCGCGGCGATCTGCTGGAATGCCGTGATCATTCCGAGGACTGTGCCGAGAAGTCCCAGCATCGGCGCGAGATTTCCGATGACGGAGAGGATCTCGATCTTTCGGAAGAGGTGCGCCGCCTGTTCGGAAACGGCATCTTCAAGCGTCTTCTCAATGTCGTTCCATTCGCCGTCATTTTCGAGCAGGCCCATGCTCACGACGCTGGCCAGCGGGCAGGGATTCTTTTTGCAGAGGTCATTGGCGGCCTGGAGCTGTCCGTTGGCGAGAAGTTCACGAAGCTCTTCCGTCAGTTTCTCCGGAATGAGCTTTTCCCTGCGGATCGTCAGGAAAAAACGGACCGCAAAAGCAACTGCCGTGACAGAAAGCAGGATAATGACGAGACCGGTAAGTCCGCCGGATGAAATGATTTCGACCATGGGGTTCCTTCCATAAAAAATGGGTCTGGGGAACGGGAATTTTAAATGGAGCTTCCCAAAACTGCGTTCTGGAAATCTGGTTTGGGAAGTTTCTTAAAGTGCACGCGAAGGAGAAGGACTGACTCGAAAAGAACGGGTTCAGTTCTCCGTTTTCAATTTTGCCGCTTCTTCCGGCCTTCCGCCAAGTTCCAGCGCTTTCTGTGCCTGACGAAGGGCTTCGCGGCTGAGTGTCGGATCCTCGCGGTACACCAAAGCCGTACGGAGGAACGCGAGTGCCGCGGAATCGTAATTTTTGAGCCGAAGGAAGGCCTGACCAAGCAGGAAGGAAGGACCGGCGCGTAGTTCCAAAGGAAAGGTTTCGAGCTGTTCCTGCCAAAGTGCCGCTTTTTCCTGCGAGACCTCCATCATCTCCAGACGCCAGCACTGCGCCTGCGCCAGAGACGAGATCCGCGGGTCTTTGTGCTCGGCAAAAACTTTCATTTTCTGAACGGCGTCTTTCCCTCCAGGAGAAAAAAGAAGAAAACTCCCGCATAAAACCGCCATTGACGGAGTCTTTCCATGCGTGCGCATGAGTTCCTTCGCCATTTTTTCGATCTGAAGGTCTCCGGGAAGCGTCTGCCACGCCATTGGGATGCACGAAAAAACAGGGTCGGGCATTTCTGGTTCAAGTTCCGTAAGGGCGGCAAAATCCTTCACAGCCTGGGCATGAAATCCGAGGGACGTCTCGCATCGAATGATCTGGGCCCGGATCTCGACCTCGATCCAGCGTTTTTCAGCCGAAATGAGCGCCTGTTTGTAGAGCGCGAGGGCGTCGCGATGATTTTTCTGACGAAAATGCAGATCCGCCTGCTGATGCTCGCCAGACTTTCGGTAGTGGATCCTGCGAACCAGATGCGGTTCGAACGTTTTGGTGCCGTCGGACATTTTCAGAACGAGTCCGTTACGGTCAAACCCCTCGACGCTCCCCGTGTACCGAACGAAGCCTCTGTCGTCGTTTCGATCCAGGACCTCTACCACTTCCCGGCCATGCGGAAGCACGTTTTCTCCGGAACGGCCGGAAGAAACGCCTGAACTCAAAACGCGCGGAGTCTGGGAAAAAAGCGGACTTTGCACTGCCGGCATCTGCTCCATCTGTGCGAAAACTGCAAGCATCAGGAGCGGCTTCAGGAGCCGTTTCCGAAAAAAAATAGATGGTCTTTTCATGGAACTACCTCTGGTTCAGCTGCTCGACGTTCAGGTAAATGAATTGCCCGCCGTTCTGCTCCGCGAGAGCTTTGAGCCACCCGGCGGCTCGCCCTCCGTTTCCAAACTGGATGGCGTTGATCTGCGTTCCGGAAGCGTTTTTTCGGATCCGCTCCAGATCTGCGGAATTCAGTGCCGTTTCATTTTCGTCAGCGTCCGTCAGGAAAAAAATGACGTCCGGACGCTGATTCAGTGCACGCAGCAGTGCCGTCCGATGATCCGTTCCGCCAAACGGCATGATGGAATTCAGAAAACGTTCCGCGTTGGCAATATTTTCCCGAGTCGCAAAAAGGAGCCTGTCTTTTTCGTACTGGAGGAAATCTTCTTCAAGCCCGCAATAAAAAATGATCTGGAACTGCTGATTCGACTGAAGCATGCGCAAACTCCGGCGAAGTTCTCTTTTCGCTGCGTTCATCAGGGAGGGAGAAGATTGCGTCGGCCGGTACTCCATACTTGCAGATCGGTCAAAAAGAAAAACGAATGTGTTTCCCTCGCCCGTCGTCCCAAAGCAGGAGACGGTCCCCTTTCCAAACCCATCAAACGTGCCGATTCCGATCCCCGCCACGTCGCCAAGACCATCCGTGACGCGGTCTAGACCGGAACTGCCATTCCCTGTCGAGGGAGCTAGGCCGGGGGCGGAGACCGGAACGTCCGGGATCTCCGGGGAATCCGTGTTTTCGAGTGCCGAGGAAAGTTCCGCGACGATCTCCGCCTCCGTTTTCTGCGACGTTTCTTCCTGAAGCTCCGACGATTCTGGTGAATTAGACGACGATTCAGAGTGATCCGAACTGTCCGCCGCCGATTCGTAAAGGACCTTTTCCTGACTCACCGTTTTGAAGGCAATGCCGACCTCCGCGGTCTCCTCTTCCGTGAGCCCTTTTTCCGATTCCGAAACTGTCTGCGTGATGGTAAACGTCAGAAGAAGGAAAAGCAGCGCATGAAAAAACAGAGAAACTCCCCAGGAAGACCAGAATGTTTCGCGCGGTGCACTGCCTGAGGGATCCTGACCCTTTTTTTCGCGTGAAAAACTTTCGTGTGAAAACGTTCCTTCTTGTGCCTGCTTAGCCGTCGGCTGGACAGCTGGACGTGCCGAGCTGCCCGAGGCTGTTTGAGGAATTGACGGAGCTGCCGGAGGAGCCGGTTTCTGGATCTGGGACATGACGGGCCTTAAAAGGAATTTTCTCTTCATGGAAATGGAATAGGAAGACGCTCCTGCGAACATTCAGGAGGACGCTGCACATTCTTCCCGGAGTGAAGGATAACTGAAAATCGAGATCATGTCAAGGGAAAATTCCGCCGCACTGACTTTTTCAAAAAATTTTCAGAAATTTTGCCAAAATCGCTCAAATGTCCCTCTGCGTGAAGACGCCGAAACGCCTGGATGCCGAAAGTACCCAAATCTACCGCGCTGGATCCTGAAAATGATAGAAAAAAATGGCGTAAACGTTTCGTCTAAAGAATTTTCGGGTCACGAGAATTTTTGCGAATACAAGGGCGTGTACACTGCGAACATCTTGCTCATTTTACCAAAATTACTTAGCCTAACGCCAAAATATCCTCCATAATAGAAAGTGAGGCGTGCGTATTTTGCCTGTTCGAAAATATTGACGGAAATGTTGAAATTAAAAATCAGGTCGGGGGACACGATGAGAAAAGATGATCGGAATCTATTTTCGGAAAGAAACTGGATCGAAAAAAGCCGGGATGATGAAAACAGCCACGGCCGGCAGAACGGGATGGGTGCGGAGTTCGGCACTGAAAAACATCAATGTGAGCCGAAGGACGCAGAATTTCTGACCGTGGAGGAAGCGGCAAAAGAGCTAAATGTCTCGACCAAAACGATCTCCCGGTGGCGAAAACAGGGACTGGAAAGCGAAAAGCGTCTGATCGCAAGCCGAAACCGGGTCGTGATCCGTCGAGAGGCGCTCCGTACTTTCGCCGAGGCACAGCCGAAGCGGGTCGAAAAGGGACGGAAATTCTCGCAGATGTCCCCGTTGGAAAAGCTCGAGATCGTGGAACGCGCGGCAAGAATGGCGGCGGTCGGAAAGAAATTGACCGAAGTCATCCGAACGTTGGCAAAAAGTACGGGCCGCAGTGCCGAAACGATCCGCTACACACTGAAAAACCACGACGCGCATCATCCCCAGGACGCTATTTTTCCGAAGTATCAAAGATCGCTGACCGAGCAGGAAAAGAATCAGCTTCTCGAGGATTTTCGCCAGGGAATGCGAATGGAGGAACTTTCCGCGCGCTACGAGAGGACCAAAACGAGCATCTATCGGATCGTAGCGGAAACTCGGGCAAAACGGATCCTGGAGATGGATCTCGAATTTGTCTCCTGCCCTGAGATCGAGACCGCAGAAAAAGGAAGCGATGAAGAACGCATGATCCTCGATGAAATGCCGTCAAACGGATCCGTACAGAGGAGACCGAGACTGCCGGGAAACCTGCCCTCATATCTCGCAAGCCTCTATTCGGTCCCGCTTTTGACCTTCGCTCAGGAGCAGCACCTCTTCCGAAAAATGAATTACCTGAAAATGCGGGCGGCCGATTTGCGGAAAACACTGGATCCAAACCGTCCGTCCGGAAAATTGATGGAGCAGATCGAGAATGATTTTGCCGATTCCAATGACGTCAAAAATCAGCTCGTTTCCGCCAATCTCCGGCTCGTCGTTTCCATCGCGAAACGTCACGCCGGAAGTACGAACAATCTGTTTGACCTGATCAGTGACGGAAATATGTCGCTCATCCGTGCCGTCGAAAAGTTCGATTACTCGCGAAAAAACCGATTCAGCACCTACGCGAGCTGGGCCATCATGAAAAACTACACACGGGCGATCTCCGATGAACAGCGCTACTATCGGAAATTCACGGCACTGGAAAACGAAGCCAATGTCGAGCGGGAAGAAGAAGTCTACGATCCGGTAGAATTTGAAAAAACGCAGACCCGCCAGCAGCGCAGAGTCGCAGAGGTCCTGAAGTGCCTCACGCCGCGCGAACAGCAGATCATCATCCGGCGCTTCGGACTAGATCGAAACTACCCGCCCATGACGCTCAAGCAGGTCGGTGAAGAACTGGGCGTCACGAAAGAGCGGATCCGGCAAATCGAGATCCTGGCTCTCAGCAAATTACGGCAAATGAATCCCGTCATGCCGGACGTCGAACCCAAAGAGACCGTTCCGACAGAGTAAAAACGCCCAATTTGCCCCCCTTGGGAGTGCGGTGATACAGCGTGCCATGCGCGCATTCACCGCTTTCGCGTGCGGCGATACTGGCCGTCAGGCCATTCGCCGAGAGGGAAGGCGGGGACTTTTTGAAGGTGCCCTTCTCTGAAACCAACTCCAACTCCCGGCGAACGCGCGGAAGCTCGCTCTAAAAACGCAGCGGCCAACGAGCCGCGGTTTCTACGCCATCGCGCGGAAGCGCCATCGCCTGCCGCGGCTCGCGGCCGCCGAATGTGAAAGCGGCAAAGGTCACTAAAACAGAAACTCCATATTTATGGGGCGCTACGCTCTATTCCTCCGGAACTGGACTGGTCAGAACTACGCAGAAACCCAGGACACTGTTGAGCCGAAGGTCCGGTATACTCGATGCCGTTGGCGGTCCAGACACGGCGTTCGCCCGGGAGTTCCGGCTCCTCACAATGAAAATCTTTGTCGGTAAATACACTTTAAATATTTGGGGCCGAAATTTTTGCGCACCATATCAAAGAAAGTGAATTTTGTCAAGAGGGGAGCGTTTTTTTTTCACATTCTCATAGAAAATTTTGCAGAATCGATATTTTTCTATCAAAATTACTGGGGGGGGGCTTGTAAAAAATTTGGAAAAGCGTAAAATACAGATAATGAACTTTAATTCCATCGTTCTTTAAATTTAAAGGAGTTTGAAATGGCTCGTATCGTCGTACTTGATTCGATTTCGCAGGACGGACTGAACCTTTTGGAAGCCGCCCCTGGCATTGAATATGAAGTGAAGACCGGACTGAAAGGCGAAGAACTTCGCAACACCCTGATGGAATTCGACGGCGCGATCTGCCGCAGCGGCGTGAAACTGACCGCCGAGATCCTCGAGGGCAACACGCGGCTGAAGGCGATCGCCCGCGCTGGTGTTGGTACGGACAATATCGACAAGAACATGGCGACCCGTCAGGGAATGATCGTCATGAACACTCCGAGCGGCAACACGCTTTCCACGGCGGAACACGCGCTGGCCCTCATGTACGGACTGACCCGTTTCGTTGCTCCGGCGAACCAGGCGCTTGCGGAAGGCCGTTGGGACAAGAAACTCTTCACGGGTTCCCAGCTTGCCGGCAAGACCCTCGGCATCATCGGTCTTGGCCGTATTGGCCGTACGATCGCGATCCGCGCTCGTGCGATGGAAATGAAGCTCGTCGGTTACGACCCCTTCCTTTCGGATGCGATGGCAGAGGAACTCGGCATTAAAATGTTTGCGTCTTACCGCGACATGCTTCCGTACTGCGATTACCTGACGGTCCACACGCCTCTGACGGACGAAACGCGCGGCATGATCTCCTTCGACGAGATCAAGATGCTCCCGAAAGGCGCTCGTCTGATCAACTGCGCCCGCGGCGGCATTTACGACGAAGCGGCACTGATCGAAGGTCTTGACAGCGGTCACCTGGCCGGCGTGGCTCTCGACGTTTTCCCGACGGAACCGTGCACGGAAAACCCGCTCTTCGGCCGTAAGAACGTCCTCTGTACCCCGCACCTTGGCGCGAGCACCGCAGAAGCTCAGACGAATGTGGCTCTGGAAGCGGTGGAACTTCTGATCGATTACTTCACGACCGGCACGATCAAGTCTGCGGTGAACATGGCTCCTCTGGACGGCAAGACCCTCGGCGAGATGCGCGGGTATCTGGCATTGGCGTGGCGTCTTGGTCTGATGGCCTCCCAGGTCGAAAAAGGGCGTATTTCGAAGTGCGCGATCTCCTACCGCGGCGACGTGGCGACGAAAATCACCTCGCTGGTCTCCGGCGCATTCGCGGCAGGTCTCCTCTCCAACGCGACGGGCGGCGAATCGAACATCATCAACGCGAAGATGCTTCTGAAAGAACGCGGCATCGAAGTGGTCGAGAACAAAACGAGCGAATCGAACACGTTCAGCTCGCTGATCACGGTGGAAGTCACGAGCGAAACGGGCACCACGACGCTCTCCGGCACGCTGTTCGGCAACAGTATGCCGCGTCTGGTCCAGGTCAACGATTTCCGTCTCGAAGCGTATCTTGACGGCAATCTCTGCCTCTTCCTGCACGACAATGTTCCGGGCGTCATCGGCGCAGTGGGCAACGTGTTTGGCCGCAATAACGTGAACATCGAGCAGCTGTCTGTCAGCCGTGCGTGCGACAAATGCGACTGCAAAGCTCTCGGCGTTCTGGGCCTGGATGCCGTTCCGCCGGTCGCTGCACTGAGCGAACTCCAGAAAGTCACCGGTATTTCGAAGGTCATGTGCGCAACGCTTCCGGCAGTGAATGAACTTCCGGCGTGGCTCTAATAGCGGAGCGTCCCGGCAGATCAAAATCACTGAATTTCTGCCGGGGTTCCTTTTGAATTCGGAGATTTTATTTCCATAATCGAAGAAATTGGCAGTTTTTTGTATTATTTGTAGAAAAACTGCCAACTTTTTTTAATTTTTTTGTCTGAACCCTTGATTTTATTGAGATTTGGTGTATATTTTAAGTATGCATTCAGTGGAATGTACCCTTTTCGTTTTCCCCGCCTAACATCCGCAGTCCCTCGTTGACCTTGGACTGCATGAGCCTCGTTAAATATCAGGAGCAGCATCATGTCCGACGGTTCGATCTCCGGAAACAAACCGGAATCCCTCCCTGTTAATGAAAATTTGCCGACCGGAATTTCCGACTTGGAGCCGACACAAAATACAGAGACCCCCAAACCATATTCGGAAAATTCCGTTTCGGAGCTGAATATGGCTTCTGACGGAGTTTCTCAACAGGAACGTCCCTATCTCAAAAGTCGCCTTTCCTATCCGCACGACCCAGTCCAGCCGCGTGGAGTGAGTGCTTTTTCACGCTTTCGTTCTGGTCCGCGCAATCGTTCTGATTCGTCTTTCGGACACGGTCTGGAACTGGATGAAGAGGGGAAAAATGCAGAAATTGAAAACGTACAGTCCTCATACGATGCAGATCTTGAGGCTCAGTCTCCGGAAATGAAAACGTCTGAGCAAACTGGCGAAACCGCGTCCACCGGCATACCGCGGGAAAATCAGGAAACGGGATCCTATGGGGCCAACTCTGCGGAAAACGCCCCCAAAGAATGGAACGATCGGTTTTCTGGAAATCCCAACCGCGGTCAATATGGATGGCAGCAAAATAATACGGGACATTTTTCCGGACAGGGTGAACACAGATCCTATCCACACGAAAATCCTGGAATGAATCCGAACTCCTCCTTCCGCCAGCGAACGGACAGACAACTTTCCCGTCCAGGACGCATGATGCGCCAAAATTATGGCGGCCGGAACTATGGCAGTAGAAATTACGGAGACCGGAACTACGGAGATCGGAACTACGGAGATCGGAATTACGGAGACCGGAATTACGGAGACCGGAATTACGGAGACCGGAATTACGGAGATCGGAACTACGGAGACCGGAACTACGGAGACCGGAATTACGGAGACCGGAATTACGGAGACCGGAATTACGGAGACCGGAATTACGGAGACCGGAATTACGGAGATCGGAATTACGGAGATCGGAATTACGGAGATCGGAATTACGGAGACCGGAACTACGGAGACCGGAATTACGGAAATCGGAACTATGGAGACCGGAACTACGGAGATCGGAATTACGGCGGCAGGAATTACGGTAGGCGCAGTTACGATAACGGACGTTTTTCACATCCCTATGATGATCAGGACACGGATACAGGTATCGAGCAGACCTATCCTGCGATGAATTCCGAGGAGAACCGCGCAGAAATTCAGGAAAACAGCTCCAACGAACGTAATGACCGTTACGCAGGGCGGTCAGGCGGAAATTTTTCCTACGGCAGCGCCTCCTATCAGCGAGATCCGCAGTCGCGTTCGCGCAGTTACCCCCGCGAGAATGGCTTCATGTCCGAAGAGGATCCCAGCAGTTTCCGCAGCAAGTTCGGCAATTCCTCCGGCAGCCGTCCGTACCATCGCCTGCATCGCAGAAATCAGGAAGGTTACAGCACCTACAATCCGGCCTTTCCGGAACTGAATGAAGAACATTCGCCACAGGAACCGCTTTCGCTCGCAGAAGAACTTGCCGACGAAATGAGCCGCGGCTTTAAAACACCGTCATCGGAAGGTGAAGAAGCGAATCCGACGCTTTCTCTTCGAGACGAATCGGTCGGGCACCTTCAGAAACTTTCGATGCAGGAACTCATCGCGGAAGCCCGCCGATTCGAAATTGGCGTTCCGGATGACGAAGAGCACGCCCAGCGTCAGGAGCTGATTTTTCGGATCATCAAGGAAAAAATCAAACTCAACGGTCTTCTTTACGGTGAAGGTACGCTTGAGATCCTTCCGGACGGTTTTGGTTTTCTCCGCAGCACGGAGTACCATTACCTTTCCTGCCCGGATGACATTTACGTCTCCCCAAGCCAGATCCGCCGATTTGGTTTGAAGACCGGCACGATCGTTTCGGGGCAGATCCGACCGCCGAAAGAGAACGAACGTTACTTTGCGCTTTTGCGAGTCGAAGCGATCAACTATCAAGATCCGAATGAATTTACGCGCAAAAAGCATTTCGATACGCTGCCCCCCGCGTATCCGGTCCAGCGGATGCGTCTTGAGTCGGACACCTCCTCAGAAGAGATCGAGACACGAGTCCTTGATCTGATGGTCCCGTTCGCATTTGGGCAGCGCGGTCTGATCCTGAGTCCTCCGCAGACCGGGAGAACGACGCTTTTGCGCCGGATCGCTCTGGCAGCAATGAAAAACTATCCGGAACTGTACGTTTTCATTCTTCTGATCGACGAGCGGCCGGAAGAAGTGGAAAAGATGCGGAAGCAAGTACAGGGAATGAACTGCGAAGTGGTCTGCTCGACGTCCGATGAACCGACGATGCGGCACATCCAGGTCGCGGATATGGTCATCGAGAAGGCGAAGCGAATGGTGGAATACGGTCAAAATGTTTTGATCCTGCTCGATTCCATCACTCAGCTGACGCGGGCTTGGCACTCGGAAACTCCGCCTGGAATGAAACTGATGCCGGACAACAGCAGTTTCCGTTCCCCTTCATTCCAGCTTCCCAAACGTTTTTTCAGTTCGGCACGCTGCGTGGAAGAAGGCGGGTCGCTGACGATCATGGCAACGATCCTGACGGATACGAACAACATAATGGACGAGGCGATCTTGGAGGAATTCCAAGGAAGCGGCAACGTGGAGATCGTGCTGGAAAAGCGTCTTCAGATGGAAGACATTTGGCCGGCTATCGATTTGAGCCGCAGCGGGACCCGGCATGAAGATGCGTATCGGACAGCTGAGGAACTGCAAGCGGTCCTTAAATTGCGCAGGCTGCTTTCTGCGCTGAATCCAGCGGACGCCATGGTCATGCTGACGAATCGGCTTCGCAAGACCCAAACGAACGCGGAGTTTCTTACCGAGATCCTGAACAGCACGAACGCAGCTGCGCCAATTTCGGGACCTGTCGCGGACTGCTTAGAAACAGATAGATCAGACGCAGATGGCCCCAAAACAGATGGCCCCAAAACAGATGGCCCCCAAACAGATGGCCCCCAAACAGATGGACCCCAAACAGATGGACCGGACGCGGAAGCAGACACCGCAGCCCCCGAATGAGGTTTCGGCAGCAGACGGCTCCGGCGAAAACGCACAGGCTTCCGAATGAGCTCGGAAGAAACATTAACGTAACCCAGACAGGACAAAAAATGACCATTTATGAAGGGAAACTGAATTCGGAAATTCAGGGACGCATTGCGATCATCGTCGCAAAATTCAATCAGACGATCACGGAGCGCCTGCTGCAAGGTGCACTGAAAAAATTTGCGGAAATCGGCATTTCAGAGGAAAAGATTGACGTTTTTCGTGTGCCGGGAGCGTTTGAGATACCGACGGTATCTGGAAAACTCGTTCAGAAATCGGAATATGCCGGTGTTTTGGCACTTGGAGCCGTCATTAAGGGAGAGACGTCGCATGACGAGCACATCAATCGAGCGGTGAGTCTCATGTTTGCGGAACAAGGTGCACGTTCCGGCAAGCCGGTCCTGTTTGGCGTCCTGACCTGCAACACGGTGGAGCAGGCTCTGGCGCGCAGTGCGTTTGATGATACTGCGCACGACAAAGCTCAAAAAGCGCACTTGGGAAACAAAGGCGCGGATTGTGCAGAAGCGCTGGTCGAAATGCTCGATCTGCTGAAGCAGGTCGGCTGAAAATGCAGGCTACACAGACCTTACTGCGCACACGCTTACTCCGCGAAACGAGACGGAGATCGGGTGGCGCAGAGTCCTTTTCATAAAAAAGAACAAAAGAGGAATTGGAGATCAAAATAAAATGCTGATCGATAAAAATCGCCGTGCCCGAGTCGTCGCTCTTCAGGTTTTGTTCAGCAAGGCACTGAATCCGACGCAGGGAAGTCAGGAGGAGATGATCGCAGAGCGCGTTAAACATGATGAGGAGCAGATCCGTTACGCGAATCGTCTCATCAACGGCGTTGGTCTGCGCATGGAGGAACTGGACGCGCAGATCGAAGCGGTTTTGGAAAACTGGAAATTTTCACGTCTTGCGGAAACGGACAAAAATGTCCTTCGCATCGGCATCTACGAGCTGATGAACATTCGCGAGCCGGTCGCCATCATCATGAACGAGGCCATTGAGATCGCGAAAGAGTACGGCGACAAAAAATCCGGAAGTTTCGTGAATGGTGTCCTGGACCGGATCCGTAAAAATCTGGAAGAAGCGGGACAATTAGCCGCCATTCCGGTTTCTGAAACTCAGAGATCTTAAATTTTACCGAGCGTGAGCCTGGTCGAGTGTGCAGAGCCGGGCCTGTGTCAGATATTTTCATCATTTCAAAAGGAAACCTGATGGGACTTTTCGGAATCATTAAGCGTGGTCTGGAAAAGACGAAACAAATTTTGAACACAGACATCCGTGACCTTTTTAAAAAAGAGGGGCGGCTGGTCGACGATACTTTTCTGGAAGAGCTTTTTGCCTCACTGATCCGGACGGACATGGGGGTCGAAGCAGCAAAAGAGATCCGGGAGGAGACTCGGAAAGAATTTCGCGGCAGAGTCGTTTTCATGGAGGACCTCACGGCTTCCGTAAAGGTGAAACTCAAGGAGATCATGCGTCAGGATTCGGCTCCGGTCAAACTTCGTGACGGAGAGACGACCGTCATCATGGTCTGCGGAGTGAACGGAAGCGGGAAAACGACCTCCATCGCCAAGTTGACAAAAATGTTTCGCGATCAGGGAAAATCCGTCGTCCTCGGTGCGGCAGACACTTTCCGCGCGGCTGCCGTGGAGCAGCTGACGGTCTGGGCCGGGCGTCTTGGGGCGGAGATCGTCACAGGAAAACCGGGATGCGATCCTGCGAGCGTCGCATTCAGTGCGGTCGAAACCGCGATCGCAAAGAAAGCGGACGTCTGCATCGTCGATACTGCCGGACGGCTCCAGACGCAGGTCAATCTGATGCGTGAGCTAGAAAAGATCCATCGGGTCATTGGGAAAGTCTGTCCAAGTGCGCCGCACGAGATCCTGCTGGTGCTCGACGCCACGACGGGACAGAACGGGATCAGTCAGGCGAAGCATTTTACCGAATGCGTTCACTGCAACGGCCTGATACTCGCCAAGCTGGACGGAACGGCAAAAGGAGGATGTGCGGTCGCGATCCGCAAGCAGGTGGACCTGCCCGTCAAGTACGTTGGGGTCGGCGAGAAGGCGGAGGATCTGGCTCTCTTTGATCCGGATGCCTACGTTGACGCCATGTTTGCGGACTGAGGCTGCTGTTTTTTTCGATCCAGACTGGAACTCCCGTTTTCCTTAAAGCGGCGAGTTCCGTTTTTTTCTTGAAGAGTATTTGGGAAAATGCTTAAGATCCATTTTGTGATGAAAATCTCACCTCCTCGGCAAGTTTTTTTCTAAACTTGAATCTTTTTCTCTGGTTTTTTTCAAAATCTTCAAGATTTATGGAAATTCATCTAAATTAATCTTGCCGAAAATCGCCAAATTTTGTATTAATCGTGGCAGCGTGTATATTTCCCGCAGCATCAATTTATCGCAACACATCCATCGCAACATTAAAAGTAGAGACCGTTCATGGTACGAGCGTACAATCAGGAAATTCAGAAAAAGGCAGTTCCGCATCGTCGTCCGGCGTTTGCGCGATACGGATTTTCTTGCCTTCTGGCGGGATGGGGATTCCTGCTGGTCCATTTTTTGCCTGCAGAACTGCGGGCAGCTCCCGGAACGCCGTCCGATTTTTACGTGAGTGAGAATGCTGCGAACATTCTTCCTGGAACTTTTGAGCCGGAAGGAAGTTTCTCAAACGCCGCAGCCTCTCCGGATCTGCCGCAGGCGGAAGCTCAGAGTGCCGATGTTCCGGAGACGCCGGGAGATCTTTTGAGTACGCGAAACACGAATTCTCCTGGAAGTGACGAACTGACTGCGGGCGGCGCTCATGCGGCACTTCCGCTTCCGGAAACCGGGGTGATGGACATTGCGCCGATCAATGCACCGCTGGGTGCTGACGCTGAATCTGTTCTGACGGGAGCTGATACACAGGAAGTGCAGCTTCCGGGGACTTCATCGGACGGAACTGCTGGAACTGCTGGAACTGCTGGAACCGCTGGAACCGCTGGATCTGGCACTGGCAAAACAGACGCAGCCCAAACGGGCTCTTCCCCTGATGCGAAAATTTCGGGCAACGGGCTGGCGGTCGACACAGCAGACTCCCGAATGACCCAGGGACGGGAACACGAGGGAAAGATCGTCCGTGACGTGCAGATCATTGGCAATTCCCGTCATTCCACGGAGAAGATACTTCAGCAGATCCACATGCGGCCAAGCCATGCCTTCAAGTCCGCGAACCTGGACGATGACATTCTGCGTCTGAATCAGTCGCGTCTTTTTACGCTCGTGGAGCCGTACATTCGCTCGGTCGACGACGGCGTCGTGGTGATCTTCAAGGTCGAAGAGCGCCCGGTCATGCGCTACCTGCGTTTTCAGGGAAACGGTCCCATGCGCATCGGACTTCTGGAAACCGAATGCGGACTGGTCCCCGGCCGGCCTTTCAGTCCGTACGACGTAGAAGAGGGACGTAAGAAACTGGAGACTCTCTACCATTTCCACGGTTACGCGCGCGCCTCGATCAAAACGATCCAGGGAGACAAAGTCGGCGACCCCGGCGTCATTTACCTCATTAATCCCGGGCCGAAACTCCGTATCGGCAAGACAGAATTCATCGGCAACACGATCGCCTCGGACGCACGTTTAAAGACTGTCATCCAGAGCAAACCCGGTTTCCTTTGGATCTTCAAGGGGGAACTGCGGAACGAAACGCTCCAGGAAGACATTCGGATACTGGAAGACTACTATCGCCGGCTGGGATTCTTTTACGCACGGATCGGACGCCGGGTCAAGCGCACGAGCGACACCGGCTGGAACGACGTGACGTTCGTCATCGAAGAAGGACCGCAGGCCCACATTCGCGAGATCCGATTCGTCGGAAACGAGCAGTTTGACGCTTCCGTTCTGGCGGAAGACATGAAGATCGAAGAAGGCAAGCCTTTCAACAAAGACCGCTTGGACATGAGCATCATGCGCGTTCGGAAACGTTACGGACGCCAAGGGTACGTCTTTGCCGACATCAATGCCGAGATGAAGATGCTGGATGATCCTGGCCAGTGCGACATCGTGTTCTCGATCAAGGAAGGAAAGACCTACCGCGTCGGACGCGTGAACGTGGTCATCGAGGGTGAATTCCCGCATACGCAGATCTCGACGGTCCTGAATCGTCTTTCCGTGAAACCCGGTGATCTCGTCAACGTTTACGAACTCCAGCAGTCGGAACGCCGTCTGAAGTCCTCGCAGCTCTTTGCCGTCGATCCGGCACAGGGACAAATGCCGAAAATCATCTACTCCCCGCCGGAACTTGCAGAAGAAGCGGAGATCGCCGCACAGGTCGGATCCAATGCCGGTGCAGCTGCCGGATCTGGAACGGCTCCGGGACGGGGGGCTGGAAGCGCGGCTTCCGGAAGCGCCTCTTCTGCCGGAACATCTTCCTCTGCCGGAGCTGCGAGCCTCGGCGGCGGTGCGGGACGCGCGGCTCTGTCGGGTGAACGATCGCACCAGGCTCTCAAAACGACCATCGCAGACGTGGACGATTCGTTCCAGCTTCAGGAAAACGAAACGTTCATGGACGTCAACATACACACCGTCCTGCGTCCCATCGAAGAGGCGGAGGCTGTGGAGAATACCGCGGAAGACACGGACAAAAACGATGCCGCACAGTCTCATTTGGCAAACTCGGGCAACGCGGCAGGTTCGGAGGTTTCTTCGGACGCTCCGGCCATGGAGGCGGTCTGGTGCATGGAACTGATCGACCGTGAAAGCGGAAAAGTCATCCGGACCTACGAATTTCCGGAAGAAGAGACCGATCTGCACCTCAACGGTGAAGTGTGCGTGACGAATGACGACCCTGCCTACGGAAACATACCCGTTCAGGTACGGAACCGTTCTGCAAAATATCAGCACGAAGTACGCTATACACCGGCAATGCACGCACAAAATGGTGTACCGTGCACACCGTCTTCCGGAAATGTACCGCTTCAGAAGATCCCGGTTTACGAAGAAACGGAAAGTTTTTCCGGAACGAACGCGCCGCTTTTGAATACCGATCATGCGCTGGGACAGACTTCCGGCGAGTCCATGGTCATTCGCGGAAACAGTCCGGAAAACGGCATTTCCACACCGGCTTCCACACCGGCTTCCACACCGGCTTCCACAGTGTCAGTCGATTCACCGTCGTGGGCCTCCTCGGAACTCGCAGGATCCGCACCGGCAGCACAGATCGAGTCCATCAATCCGCGTACGGGCCAGGCGTTGGCGCCTCCTCCGCAGCCGGGGATCTCGAATCCGGACGAAACGCCATTTTCTCCAGTCATCGGCGACACTCCGGCAGCCGGATACTCGCTGGGAGACTGGCAGCGTCAGAGCCTCCCCATCACGGCAAGCGCAGAGGAAACGACCACAGGACGCATCATGTTCTCCGTGGGAGTGAGTTCCGACTCCGGTCTGGTCGGTTCCGTGGTGGTGGATGAACAGAACTTCGACATTCGACGCTGGCCGAAAAGCTGGAGCGACATCAAAAACGGTACCGTGTGGCGCGGAAGAGGACAGCATTTCCGCATGGAATTGATGCCCGGTACGGAAGTCTCCCGCTATGCCGTGAGTTTTGACGAACCCTACCTGTTCAATACGCAGATCGGGCTGGGAACGAGCGCAATGTACTATGAGCGCAACTACAAATACTGGGACGAACGGCGTGTCGGCGGAAGCATCACCTTCAGCCGCGCACTGACTCACGATATGCGTGCGTACTTTGGATTTCGCGGTTTCGACGTTTACCTCGACGATCCCGTGCGTCCGACTCCTTCCCGTCTGGAAAACGCCCTCGGTCATTCCAGCCTCTTCGGTTTCAGTTTCCGATTGGTACAGGACCGCCGAGACAGTTCCTTCCTCGCGACAGAAGGATACTATGCGTCCATCGAGTTCGAACAGGTCGTCGGAACTTGGAGCTATCCGCGCTTCAACGCACAGTTCAAGAAATACTGGCTCCTCTACGAACGCGCCGATATGTCGGGCCGGCACGTGCTGAGCTTCACGTCTTCGTTCTCCTGGACGGGAGACGACACTCCGATCTACGAATCGTATTTTGCCGGCGGTTCCTCCACGATCCGCGGTTTCGAGTATCGCGGAGTTTCACCGCTGGAAAACGGTTACGCTGTCGGCGGCAACATGATGATCCTGGCCTCGCTGGAATACCTTTTCCCGATCACGGCGGACGATGCCATTCGCGGAGTCATTTTCTGCGACACGGGCACCGTCGAATCGAAGATCGACAGTTGGGAGGACAATTACCGCGTCGCCATCGGTGCCGGTTTCCGGATCTCCATGCCGGCGCTTGGTCCCGCTCCTATGGCACTCGACTTTGCCGTTCCGATCGTTAGGGAAGACGGCGATGAGAAGGAACTTTTCAGTTTCCGAATGGGCCTTCAGCGCTAAGTCAGAAAACAGAAAGCTCTCCCCCATCTACCCGTCCCAAAACACTAAGGATGAAGGACTGGAGGGATGATGGAATGAAGAGGTAAAGGCGTAACGGCCACAGAGTAAAATTTTCAAAGATCTCTGTGTCCGCTACGCCTTTTTTTGATTTTCTGATGAGGTGTCGAACGTTCGAAATAAAACGATTGTGCGGAATAAATGGAGGTTTTTAAAAATCTCTCAGAATTCATGGGAAAAAACCGAAAATCATACTTGACAGAGTGTACCCGTGGAGTATACTGGAAACGTAACGTAAGTTCATTAGAACCTGTTCGGGATCCCTTTCATTTTCCGGACCGGTCTATCATAAAATCGCGGCAAATGGAGGCGATATGTGCCTGACAAATAAAATCCTGATCGGTTTGATCGTCATTGCAGTCGGCGTATGCTTTTACTTTTCTGCCATCACGCTGAAAACGCACAGTGTCTGGCGCAGTGAAGAAAAAAAACAGGCCAAGCAGCTTGAATCCCTGCAGGAAGAACTCCGTATCTATGAAGTCGGCAAAGGACTTCCGGAGACGGAAGGGTACGTTCGTTCCATCTTCGAACAGGAAAAGTACCTGCGTGCGCTTCAGGATCTCCGCGGGCCGGTCTACCGCAACTGCCGCGTCCGCAGTACGTTCGCGTCTGACCGAATGTTCCAAGTCTTCATTCCCGGCCTGACGGAAGCTCAGCTCCCGGTCAACACGCCCCTGTTTGCGTTCCGCGCCTCCAAAAATGATGCGGACAAATTGGAGTATCTCGGCCGCTTCACGGTCCGGAAGTTCGGAGTGGACGGCGACACAGCCCAGCCCTATGCGGCGATCGAGCCCACTCGGGTCGCTTACGAGAAAAATGAACGTTTGACTCAGATGCTTTCCGACCGGAATCTGGAGCCTTGGACCCTCTTCTTCAGCATGCCGATCGATAAAGCGGAAGCCGCCAGCGAAAATGAGGACTACATTCCGTTTGATGCTGAGATCCGCTACTACGTCGAGCAGGAATACATCCTTCAGGATCTCATCGCAAAGCAGAAAAAACAGATCGCCTACATGACATCGCTCGTCGGTAAGGGGGCGGAAGTCGGCGAGTACGCGCTGGAACCGATCGCAAAGGTCTTCCATGGGGAAAATAAAAACCATCTTGCGAAGGTCTACTCCACGTACGAACAGGAAAACCAGGCAATGCAGAAAGCCAACCAGGCGCTCGCGGCACGTGTCGCGGAACTTGAACGGAAGAAGGCTGGGTATCAGGATTCCATCAACACTCGTCTGCGCCGTCCTTCGGCAAAACCGGCCAACTAAATGCCGCACAGACACCGTGAAAACGCACAGACACCGTGAAAACGCATGCTGATGCAGAGCAGCCTTCATGATTTTCGAAAAATGAAAACAAACCGAAAAAATTTTAGGATACAGGCCGTCGCTTTTGATATGGACGGCCTGATTTTTAATTCCGAGGACGTCTATTTTGAAACAGGAACGCGCCTCCTTGCGGAATTTGGATTTCAGTACACACATAAACTCAGCGACCAGCTCATGGGATGCACGCCGCAGAGCGCGTTCGAGAAGATGATCGCGTGGCATCAGCTTCCCGTTTCGTGGCAGGAACTTCAGAAACGCTCCAATCAGATCTTCCTTTCGCTCATGCCGGAGTACCTTCAGCCGATGCCCGGACTCATGAAGCTGCTAGACTATTTGGACGCTCACGAGATCCCGCATGCGATCTGCACGAGCAGCTGTCGGGAACTGGTCGCAAAAATGCTGCCGATCCATGGGCTTGAGGCGCGTTTCGATTTCATCATCACGTCGGAAGACGTCACGCACAGCAAGCCGGAACCGGAAATTTACCTGAAGGCTGCCTCGCGTTTCGGCGTTGCGCCGGAAGCCATGATGGTACTGGAAGACAGTCGAAACGGCTGCCTATCCGGTGCGAATGCAGGAGCGTTCGTGACGGCGGTCCCCGGCGAGCACAGCCGGCATCATGATTTCTCGATGGTCAACTGCCGTCTGGAACGTTTGGATGATGCGGAAATATTTCGCATTCTGGAAGAGCTTCGTTCCTGAAATTACGTTCCTGAAATTATTTAAGGTTCGTCCGGAAACTGCGTACCGATCAGGTCGGATCTCACCACAGAGTGCGCAGAAGAAACGCAGAAACAGACTGAAAAGAAAGAGGAAAAAAGGCATAGTGAACGTGCCCTGACACGAATTTCACGAAAAACACGAAAAGACGCAAATAAATTTTTTAAAATTAAAAAAGATTCGCGCGCGATCTGTTTTTACTGCTTTTTGCATTAAGATCCGTGTTTCTCTGTGAGTTTTCAGTGGATTCCGCGGTAAAACGGGTACGCAGTTCCCGGATGGATCTTATTTAAGAAGACCTTGCGCAAAATTTCTTTTTCGGGTAAAATACAGAGTACGGCCTCCCAGCCGTAACGTCAGGCTGTACGCCTTCCTGGAAATTTGATCCCTTTGCGCAAGGAATCTTTCATGAATATTTGCCCCGCACACCTGTTTCGTATTTTTTCGCGGCCATGCTGTTTCATGGTCCAGATTTTTGTTTTCTTGAGTATTTTGACGGTCTCCGTACAGGCTCAGCAGTTTTTTTACGTCAATTCCGAAACCGGCAGCGACGAGATCGGAGACGGAAGCGCTTCTGCACCGTGGGCAACGGTGGAAAAGGCGCGGGACACGCTCCGAGAGCTGCGCAAAACACAGAAATATCCGGAAAACGGTTTCGTCGTTGAGCTGACCGGCACGTTCTCCTTTCCGGAAAAAAATCTCACATTCACGGCCGAAGATTCCGGCGAAAGCATGCTCGCGCCGATGGTTTACCGGGCCTCAAAAGCCGGTGCGCTTTTCGTTGGAGGAAGTCCATTGAGTCAGGACGGTTTTCGCAAAGTCAGCGATCCGAAAGTGCTGGCGCGTTTGAAGGAAGGCGTTCAGGATAAAGTGTGGGAATTCGATCTTTCGACGGTCGGGATCACCAAGATCGCTCCGCTGCCGCAGAAATTCCAGACTTGGCCGTCAGTGGAACTTTTCTCGAATGAGAAAGCGATGCAGATCGCGCGTTTCCCGAATCAGGGCTGGATCGAGATCCCAAAAGTGATCGACCGCGGCGTCGCACCAGTCGACAGAACGAAAGATGAGTGGGAATTCGGCGTGCGTCCTGCCGTTTTTGAATTTACGGAAGAAGAACCGAAACGCTGGGACGTCTCCAAAGGGATCTGGCTCACGGGATTCTGGTGCCATGACTGGTTTGCGGAAACGATCAAGCTGGGGGCGATCGACATGGAAAAGAAGCAGTTCACGACGGAAGTAAATTCCCGCTACGGCGTCGGAAATCACAGTGCGTGGCACACGGCAAAACGGCGCTATTTCGTCCTGAATCTTCTGGAAGAGCTGGATGCACCGGGCGAATGGTACATCGATACGGAGAAGAACGTCCTTTACTTCTACCCCAAAGACGGAGATCTTTCCAATGTCGTGCTTTCCGTTCAGAAGAAGACGATGCTTGAGATCCGAGACGCGAAATTTTTCGTTCTTGACGGCATTCAGGCCAAGTGTTCCCTCGGACCGGCACTCGCACTGAGGAACTGCGAGGATTCGCTCATCAAAAATGTCCGCGTTTTCAACACGACGAACGACGGCGTCCACATCGGCGGCGGGAAACGAAGCGGATTGGCGTACTCGGAAGTCTTCAATGCCGGACGCGCCTGCGTCTCACTCACAGGAGGAGACCGAAAGACGCTCGAAAAGTGCGGAAATTTCGTGACGAACTGCCATCTGCATCACTCTGGACGTCTTCAGCGCACCTCCGGCGGCTACTGTCTTTACTTCGGAGGCTGCGGCTGCTACGCCGCACACAATCTGCTGCACGATTCTCCGTACATCTGCATCGGCTACGGCGGGAATGAGCATCTTTTTGAGTTCAATGAAGTCCACAGCGCGATGATGGAAAGCGGCGACGGCGGCGGAATGTACACAGGACGCGACTGGGGGTCGCTCGGCAACGTCATTCAGTTCAACTACTTCCACCATTTCGGACAGGCGGGCGTGGATTGGCAAAAAGCACAGGGACTTTCGCCGGATTACGAGCCGCTGAAAGAGAGCATCATGGTCATGGGCGTCTATCTCGATGACTGCGACAGCGGAGACACGGTACAGAACAATCTGTTTTACCGTGCCGGCTGGGCGGCGTTCGTCGGGGGCGGGCGATACAATAAGATCCTGAACAATCTGTTCATCGAATGTACGGCAGCCGTGCATTTTGACGACCGCGGACTGCGCCGAGCAAAACCGGGAGAGGGATTCAAAAACGGCTGGGATCTTCTCGCAAAGATCGAGGAGATGAACTACGATCAGTCCCCGTGGAAAGAACGCTACCCCTTCCTTTTGAACGTCATGCAGGATGACCCGAAACTCCCGCTCCACAATACGGTACGCGGCAATGTTTCAGTCGGAAGTTCCCAATGGCTCCAAATGCACAACACGGCCCGCGAGACGTCGCTGCATCGGATAGACTTTACCGAAAACTACGTCTTCAATTCGCCGGTCTCCCAGCAGGACATTTTCCCGCTGAATCCGGATGGTTCCGTGCGAACTTCTTTCCGTGAAGAAGTGATCCCGCTTGGCGAACTTGAGAAAACCGATTTCCGAGCGCTCCAGCAGGAGATCCGGAAGCTCGTACCGAAATTCCAGCATCTTCCGGTAGAGAAAATGGGGCTGGAACAGCCGGTCTCAGACAATTCCAGCTCGCCTGAGACTTTCACGTCTCGTTGATCTTATGGATCGGGACCATACGGAAAAGGAGCCTTTCCAGCGGCCGTTTGACGCGGGTGAATATCGGTTCCGTTTCCGGGTGGATCGGAGTCACGTGGACCGTCTTGACACCGGCAAGATTTCCGGCAGCGATGTCCGCAAAGATCTGGTCGCCGACCATGGCGGTCTGTTTCCGGTCCCAGTCCTTCCGACGGATCACGCGCCAGCAGCCAAACGGAAGCGGCTTCAGCGCCATCGCCTCATACTCAAGACCATAGTGGTCGGCGATCCTGCCGATCCTGCGTCCTTTACCGTTGGAAAGAAGACAAACTTCCACTCCTGCACATTTCAGGGACTCGAGCCACTCAACGACCCAATCCTCAAACTGATCGGAATCGTAACGCTTCAGCGTGCAGTCCACATCCAGCAGGATATTGCAGATCCCGAGCCGTTCCAAAACTTCGGGCGTCAGTTCATTGACGACACTTACTTTGTAGTTCGGCAAAAACGGCCAAAGCAGAAGCCGGGCGCCCCATGAATATCGATTTTCCATACGCATTTCCTGCAAACGAAACCCTGCGAAATTTCCCTGACACAAAGGGGGAAGTTTTTCCTGTTTCCAAAATCAGGAAAGTCCCTTTCATTATATCGTACCCATTAGCCGATTCCTAGAGTTCGGAGCCTTTTTTTATGAAATTTTGTCTGAACAAGTTGGAAATTTTATTGATTTTCACCGCATTTTTTCTTGTTGGGACCTATGCTGTTCCTGACGTAAATGAGGCGCACTATATCGAAAAAGCCGCTCATTTCTGGGATCCGGACTACGTGCATGGGGACTTTTTCCTCGATTCCAAGGACGCGCACGCGGTTTTTTACTGGACGTTCGGCTGGCTGACGCTTCTCTTTCCGATGGAGACCGTCATCTGGATCGGACGCAGTCTTACCTGGTTCGGCATGGCAGCCGGCTGGCACTGGATGACGCGCCCAATATTCAAACGCTGGGGACTCGGTGTGCTTTCGGCGCTTTTTTTCCTTTTTTTAAACCAAAACTGCTCATGTGCCGGGGAGTGGGTCGTCGGCGGCGTGGAAGCGAAGGGGTTCTCCTACGTTTTTGTTTTCTTCGGACTCGGAGAACTTTTCAGAAACCGGTGGAACCGCGCACTGTTTCTTTTCGGGATCAGCGCCATGTTTCACGTGCTGGTCGGAGGCTGGTGCATCACCGCACTGGGGATCGCCTGGCTCGTGCTGAAATTTTATGAACGCGACTTAAAAAAGAGCGGGACGCCGGAAGACCTCGAAAAGTGCTTCCTCCCTTCACTGCGTGAGCTCCTTCCAGGTCTGACGGCGGCCGTGCTGTTCACGCTGCCCGCGCTGGTTCCTGCACTCCAGCTCAACGCGGACGTTCCGGCAGAGACGGCCCGGAATGCGACGCATCTTTACGTTTACGAGCGTTTGCCGCACCACCTGCTTTTGAGCCACATGGCAGAGCACAACACGGAGAAACTGGGACTTTTTGGAGTCCTGATCCTCGTCTGGAATTTCCTGTGCGCCCGGCCGCGTACGTCGCACGGAGACATGACGTTCCGCACGTTCATCTACGCAGCGCTTGGGATCGCCGTGATCGGCTGGGGGATCAATCTTTTCATCGAGATCGCTCCAGATGCCGCGGCTTCCCTGCTCCGGTACTACTGGTTCCGGCTTGCGGACATCATGCTGCCTTTGGGAGTCGCGCTTCTCTTCATCCGATACGCAGACGGACTCTGCCGGAGTACGGTCTCCAGTCATCGTCTGCGCGGCGTGCTGCTTCTGGGACTGGTCATTCTTGCTTCCGGAATGACGCTCTACAGTTCCCTCGGAAAATTCTCCAAACCGATGCGTCCCCGGTCCTGCTCCGGCGCGTCACGCGGAGAGACTTGGCAGGAACTTTGCCGTTTTGCCCGCGAAAACACGGAAAAAGATGCGCTTTTTGTAGTTCCGTACACGACGCGGACATTCCGCTGGTTCGCCCGCCGCGGTGAAGTCGGCGTCTGGAAAGACATTCCGCAGGACGCAGGAGGACTGTGCGAGTGGTGGGAACGCATGCAGGATCAGTTTTACGCCTTCGACATCAGTAAACCGGGACAGACTTACGGCCGAGCCGGTTCCTTTACCCAAATGCCGAAAGCAAAGATCGAACTTTTGAAAACGAAATACGGCGCGGATTACATCGTGCGAAACAAACACGATCTGAAGGGACGGCACATTCTGATGGAGACTCCCAACGGTATCGAAGATTACGAACTGATCTTTGAAAATAAAGATTTCGAGCTTCGCAGACTTTCCGACGCCCGACCGCCGGTCACGCCATAGCTCAAGATCGGGCCACCAAAAACGACATAAAAAAAGCCTCGGCAAAAACCGAGGCGCCTGAATGGGAACGATGGGACTTGAACCCATGACCTACGGATTAAAAGTCAGTTGCTCTACCGACTGAGCTACGTTCCCGTCAAGTATCCTAATGTTACCACAAACTAAAAAATTTTCAAGGGGGGGAGACGAAAATTCTTTCACCTCTTTTGTTGATTTCGCCAAACAGCCCCAAAATGTAGCGGCTGCACAAAATTTTCCGTTCCGTTCTCCCCAAACGACATAAAAAAAGCCTCGGCAAAAAACCGAGGCGCCTGAATGGGAACGATGGGACTTGAACCCATGACCTACGGATTAAAAGTCAGTTGCTCTACCGACTGAGCTACGTTCCCGTCAAGTGTCCTAATGATACCACAGATCAAAAAAATTTCAAGGGGGAGGGAGAGAAAAACAGCAAAAAAATTTCAAAAACTTTTCAAGGGCGGAAGTTCCCCCCCTTTTTTCGCAGTTTTCCGCGCTGCGCCCCTCTTAGAATGAATTTCTTTTTGATAAATCGGTCCGGCTCCCCTTGAAAAAATTTCAAAATATGGTAGAATCGTTTCTGAAACTATCCGGCATCCGTTGGTCTGGATATACCATTAGAGAAGTCAAAAATACAGGAACTATCATGCGTATTGCGATTGGAAGCGATCACCGCGGCGTGACGATGAAGGCGAAAACGATCGAGATCCTTCGTCAGAAAGGCCATGAAGTCGTTGAGTGTACCGGAGAGGTTCGGGACAATACCGTGGATTACCCGGATGTTGCGAGTCAGGTCGCTGCTCTGGTGAGCAAAAACGATGCGGACCGCGGGATCCTGATTTGCGGAACGGGGATCGGCATGTCGATCGTCGCCAACAAATTCCCGAATGTTCGCGCAGCGGTCTGCGGTGATGAACTGACAGCAGAGATCAGTCGGCGTCATAACAATCTGAACGTTTTGTGTCTTTCCGGCGATATGCTGGGAGCCAGCGCGCTTGAGGGCGTCGTCACGAAATGGCTTGAGACCGGTTTCGAAGCTGGACGCCATCAGCGCCGTATCGATAAGATCGCGCAGATCGAACTGGAAGCCGCGAAGCGCAATTGCTGAAGGTTTTCGGCGATATTTGCCGATAAAATAAAAAGAAACACACAGCTGCAGCGCGTTTTTGTGTTGACCTTCTGTTTTTTCATGGTCCGAAGACGTGCTGTGGATGGTTTATTTTGGTTTTCCAGTCGGGAAACCCTCCTGTTTTGTTTTTGAAGGAATATTTCCATGGCACAGCTTATTCTTCCGCATGGCGGACTGCAGGAACCTGTTTGCTGCACTATTTGTAATTGCAAAAAAGACGAATTTCTGGCTGAAGCTGCCGGTCTGACCAAAGTTCCGGTTTCCGACGCCGACCTTTCCACGGTCTATCGTTTTGGCGACGGTGCGCTCAGCCCGCTGGACGGCCCGATGGATTCCGAGACTTGGAATCGCGTTCTGAACGAAGAGTGCATCCTGTTCAATGGTCAGAAATATGCGTGGACGATCCCGCTTGCTTTCCCGATGACGAAAGAGCTTGCCGAGACGATCAAACCGGGCCAGAAGGTCGCTTTGGTCAATTCCGCAGATGAGATCATCGCGACGGTCGACGTCACGGACGTCTATCCGTGGGACAAGATGGACTACATCAAAAAAGTTTACCTGACGGACCGAACGGATCACCCCGGTGCGGATATGGTGCTCGTGAACGATGCGGGAAAAGACTGGCTGCTCGGCGGCAAGATCCAGGTCCTTCCGCAGCCGAAAAATCCGAATTTCGGTCAGTACGTCCTCAGTCCGAAAGAAGTCCGTGCGCTGCTTGAGAGCAAAGGCTGGGAACGCTGCGTCGCATTCCAGACGCGCAATCCGCTTCACCGTGCCCATGAGTACGCGCTGGTCTATGGTCTGGAAACGCTCGTGCGTCAGGGATTCAACGCGGGCGCCTGCCTGAATCCGCTCATCGGTGAAACGAAAGGGGACGACGTCTGCGCCGAGATCCGCATGCAGACCTACGAAAAGCTCATCGAAAACCGTGCGCTTGGTGAAGGCGACAGCGACGCCGAACTGTGGGGTCCCCGCGGCGAAAGCGTTCCGGACCGGGTGATCCTTCTGGGACTGGACATCAAAATGTTCTACGGCGGACCGAAAGAAGCGGTCATGCACGCGATCTACCGTCAGAACTTTGGTTTCACCGACATCATCATCGGACGCAAGCACGCCGATGCGCCGTACAAAGACGGAACGGCGATCTGGGGCGACTTTGATGCGCAGGAGATCTTCACGAAGCTCAACGGCGACCTCAAGATCAAGAATCTGAACGTCGGTTTCGCTGCGTACTATGATTCCATTGGCCGCGTCGATCTGATGGAAAATCACAAAGACGAAAAACCGGTCTTCATTTCTGGAAAAGATGTCCGTAAGACGCTCCAGGAAGGCAAGCAGGTCGACCCGCGCATCATGCGTGAGAGTACCAGTGCCATCCTCGCGGCTGCGATGAGCCAGAAATAGTTTCAAATTTTGAAAATCCAGCTCTGAAAGAGGCGGACGAGGAACGTTTCTTTCAGAGTTTTTTTGTGGGAAAATTTTCCTGGAACGCCATAATTTTTTAGAATTTCATTTCGAATTTACCGGAAGGAGAAACTCATGAAGTGTTTTCTTTTAACTTTGATCGTGTGTGCTGGGATCTTCCCGGTTCTTGGCTGTATGGAGAAAACGAAAGCGCCCGCTCCTGAAATGCCGGCGGCTCCGGTTTCTGAGGGAACGGAAACAGTACCGGCACAGGAGGCAGTCCCCGCACCGGAAGTCGTGGAGTTGGATGCTGCCGGATTTGAAGCGTTCATCCAGGATCCCGGCCGAAGTCTGGTGGTCATTCACGCGACATGGTGTCCGCCATGCAGGATGCTTGAAAAACTGCTTCACGAAATGGAAACCGACGGACGTCTTCCGAAAAATTCCCGGATCGGATTGGTCGACGGAGATAAAGAGCAGGAACTCGCGGAACGTTTTCAGATCGAAGCCTTTCCGACGCTTTTGATCTTCCGCAACGGCACGCTGGAAGACCGGCTTCTGGGATACCAGGACGAACAAACGATCCTCGGCATCTTCGCAGAAACGAAAGAAACCACAGAAACGGCAAAAACTCCAGAGGCCCCAGCTCCGTAAGATCGGCGAGAGTTCCGTAAGATCGGCGAGAGTTCCGTAAGATCGGCGAGAGTTCCGTAAGATCGGCGAGAGTTCCGTAAGATCGGCAAGAGTTCCGTAAGATCCGCGAGAGCGTTGCAGTGCGTACTTTGCTCGAGCAAGTTTTGAGTCTTTCTTCCCGCGGTGTATCTTTTGCGTCGCGGGTGTGTTAAAGTTTTACCAAACGTCTTAAAAGCACTAACAATAAAAATATTTGATCCTAAAGTCTCTTTTTTTGAAAAAAAATAGAAAACCCTCTTGACAGAATGGGGCAGATAGTGGAAAATAAATATTTGAGGTCCATTGACTTAATTTCACTGCGAAAGAGGTGTTTTCATGTTCAACTGGTTTCAGGCAAATGCCACGAGATCCACGAGCGGGATCGGTAAGATCAAGGCAGATTTTATTGTGATGCTGCAGCGGGCGCGGGAAGAATTTCTTCTTGCCTGCCAACCGGCGATCCACGGAGTTCCAGCCGACACGGTAAGTGAAGAAGTAAGCCGATTGGACAAAATGGTCAACAAAGCAGAACGGCAGATCCGTAAGGAATTGGTCGTCCACTGCTCCGTTCGAGGTCAAGTCAGTCCGGAATCCCTCGTGTTCATGAGTATCGCAAAAGATGCGGAACGCCTTGGCGATTATGCCAAAAATATTTTTGACATGAGCGAGCAGGCACCATGCCCGCCGTCAGGGACGGAAAAAGAACAGCTCGTACTGATGAAACTTTTGCTTTTCCGGATCTTCGACCTGTGTATCCAAGCGATCCAGGAAGAGAATGAAGAGTCGGCACGGCAGGCGATCGGTGAGTGCCGCTGGCTCGGTAAGCAGTGCGATGCAGTCACGAAAACGCTGCTGACTCTTGAAACTCCAGGGCGTCGGACCGCTTCCGACGTTTTGATGTTTCGTTTTATGAAAAGGATCGCCTCACACCTGCGGAACATTTGCTCCAGTGTCGTGCAGCCGGTCCATAAACTGGACTTTACCAAAAAAATTTCCAAGAGCATGGATATTTCCGGGACCATTCTTGACCGCAAGTCGGAATTTCTGGAAGAATTCAATGCGGAAATACGTAAATACGAAAAAATGATTTAGAGGCCCATCCCTAACCTCAATCCACACTGTTTTGTACAGGAGAAAGATCGTGAAACGTTCCAATACTATCGTTTGTCTGCTGCTTTGCGCCGGCTGTATCGTCACGGGCGTCATTTCCAGCATCGCTACTACGTTTTTGACAGAAAAAGCGGCTCCGGAGATCACGGTCGCCCGCGCGAACACGTCGGATCGTGTTGACGGCTACCTCACCTGCACGGCCCCCATTGATGCCGGGATCGAGGCTCTTTACGTCTTGGATTCCTCCACTGGTCTGCTTTCCGCCGGCGTGCTTTCCAAGAATACGCGGAATTTTCAGGCAAAATACCAAGGAAACGTCAACATGGACCTGGCCAAAGCACTCAAGTTCGTGAGCAGCCAGTCGGAAAAAGCCGCAAAACGGAGCAGCCGAACGTCGCGTTCCAAGAAAAATCGAAATGAAGAAGCTGAAGCTTCCGTAGAAACGCTCCTTCCTTCCGAACCCCGCTACATCATGACCGCAGGCGTACACGACATGCCGGGGACCGGGATGCGCCGTCCGGGAGCCTCTGCGCTTTACGTCACAGAGGTAAACACGGGCCTGACGCTCGTCTACATTTTGCCGTGGAGTTCTGCCGCACATTCCAGCAATACGCCGGTCAGTGAGCCGATCCAAGCGTATGCGGTCGATCGTTTCCTGATCCCGATGGTCACCGAAGAAGCGGTGGAAGAAGAGTAATTCACCGTCTCGGAGCAGGAATTCCGCTCCTTAGATCTACAGCGGGAACGGTCCATTGAGGACCTTCCCGTCTTTTCATGCAAAGAATGGAGTCTTTTATGGAAAATACCAGTGACGTTTTGGATGAACGTACTCCCATGCCGAATGGAATGCCGGATGGGACGCCGTGCGCTGCTTACCAGGAGATCGTTCCCGGATTCTATTCCGTCACGGAACAGGAACGGCAGGACTATGAACGCAGAATGGACAGTCTGAACAATCTGATCGTCTTCATCCTCGTCCTGATCGCGATGGGACCGATTTTCTTTTTTGGACGCCAGATGTTCAACACTCCGTCGAGTGAACATTTTCTTGTGGGGCTGCCTCTGATCGATTTTAATTCCCTTCAGCCGGTCATCGGCGAACAGCCCGCTCCAATGACTCGAGAATTTAAGGACAAAAAATTCTTCGTTATTCTTTGGGGACCGTGGGACGACCCATCCTGTGAACTGCTCCAGAGACTCTGGACGCCGCTTCAGAAAGCAGAAAAAGTCCCTGATTTTCAGGTGATCCCCATCACGTACTTTGCAAAAACGGTGGAACCGGTCAAATGGTATGAAATGGATCGAATGGAACGTCAGCGGTTTCTCGAACAAAAACGGCTGGAACAGAGTCGGTTGGACCGTTTCGTAAAAGAAGCGTTCCGAACCCATGGATTCCATTTCAAAAACGTCTGGTGGGACCCGGCTGACCAATTTCGGCTCGACCTGATGAAGCTGGCACGGGACGAACTGAAAGGATCAGGACAGCAGATCGACGGGATCGGATTTCCGACGATCCTTCACGTGGAAAACGGCGTCATTCGCCACGTTTGGACCAGCGGAACTCCTGAGGAGCTGGAAGAAATAGACGATACGCTCGCACTGATCATTGCAGGCCCCCAAAAAGTTTCCCTTTCACCTTCCAGCCAGCCCGCTGCCGACAAATAAAACCACGCCCCGCAAATACAGAAACCGGACGAACATGAAGTTCATCCGGTTTCTTTTTTTCGCCGTTTGCGTCAGGTCCTGACCTTATCTTTTCAGCGCGTCAACGACCCGTTTGGTGATCTCCGCGATCAGAGCTTCCTGTTCGTCTTCCGGTTTTTCATCCCGATAGGACGGCGGATTGAAACCGCGGTGCGCAAGTCCTGCTTCTTTCCAGCTGTCGCGGAAAACGTCATTCGAGCAAATGTCGCAGTCCTTCATTTCAAAGCGCGGATCGTCGATGCCCCACTTTTTCTTCAGAGCGAGAAGCTCTTCTTCCTCCGCTTTCGTGAAGTAGCCGACGTTTCCGATCGTCTTGGCCAAAATCAGCATGTGGCAGTACGCATCCAGCATTTCAGTGTACCAGTAGGCCTGTTCGGGATTTTCGCCCCAGCTGACAGTTCCATGGTTCGCCAGGACGACGACCTTCGTTTTGTGTACGAACTGAAGGACGGTATCCGCGAATTCCTGTCCGCCCGGGATCGCATATTTGGCGATCGGAACTTCTCCAAGATGGATCTCGATCTCCGGCAGCGCGCACGGCGGGATCGGCTCACGCGCCATACCGAAAGCCGTCGCGAACGGGGGATGGCAGTGCACGACCGATTTGACTTCCGGACGTTCTTTCATGATCGTCAGATGAAGACGGATCTCGCTAGTCGCCTTCCGTTTTCCGGCCAGCTGTTTGCCGTTCATGTCGACGACGCACAGATCTTCCGGCGTCATGAAACCTTTAGAGATCATCGTCGGTGTGCAAACGACTTCATTTTCGTTGATTCGAAAACTGATGTTTCCGTCATTTCCAGCCGCGTAGCCGCGTTTGTACAGACGGTCGCCAATCGCGCAGATTTCCTGCTTGACCTGGTAAATATTCCGCATGGATTCCATCCTTTAACTAAAAATTATGTGTGTATCCTGATTGGATCAGGTTTTCTATTTCAGGTAAATGCGATCCAAGATGAGCGCACAGTAAGCGTCCACCGGTTTGTACTCCGGATAGAACGGATTCACCGCTTCCCGTCCCTCGCCAACTCCAATGACCTGACCTTCCGTCACGCCCATGGAATCGTAAAGAACGAACTCTTCACTGGATATTTCGGTTTTTTCGTCCAAATCGTTTAACGGAATGTCTTCAAGCCGCATAAGATCCGCTTCCATGAGCGGGACCGCGAGTTTGAAAGCCGCGCCGTCCATCGTGGGATGCTGTTTCGCGAGCGTGACAGTACCGATGACTTTAGCCAGTTTCATGAGCTGGTTCCTTTCCGATCGTCCGTTTCATGAATGATAGAAAAGTTCCGCCGCGCGCTGAACGATCTGACCGGCAAGGTAGATGCCGAGTGCGGAAGGATCGACGATCAGCGTGTTGGCAGTCGGAAAATCTTTCCACTGTCCCTCCAGCCGATGAGGGCTGACAGAGGAGAGCGCACGGATCTTTTCATCACGGTTCAGGCGGCAAAGCGCTTCGTCGACACGTGAAGTAAAAAGGACGTTCAGTGTTTCATTTTTGGCCATGGAACCGCGCAGACCGTCAAAACAGACGAAACCGCTGCGCAGATTCGGATGCAGACCGGAACGGATCCAGGCCGAAAAAAGCGATTCCGGATGGTACGGCGTGAAGAGTGCGTAGACTTCCAGCGTACCTGCACGCATGCGGTCCTGCGTTCCAAGTGTCCCCGAGCGCAGCGCTTCGAGTGCTTCTGCCGAATAGCGCGCAAGACGGATCCCCTGCTCGGCAAGTTCATCCCGAACAGACGGCGTCAAGAGTGCCGTTTGAGGAACGATGAGCTTACGGACATTTCGCGGCAAATGCGCAACGTCACGCAGCGTAACGACGGCTTTCTCGAGCAAAAAGTCCTCGGCTCTCAAACGGCGTCCCGATGAAGTCGGCGCGATCTGCACAGACGGTGCCTGCACTGCCGACACAGACGGCACCTGAGACAGTACCGCCAAGCCGTTTTCTTCCGAATGCGTCTCCCACGGCATGGTTCTTCCGACGGAACGGGTTTCGGGAAAATTTCGCGCAGAAACAGACTCGCGGTTTTCCCGCACGATCCGCTTCTCAAAAGGTTTTCCATGTGTGAATTTGGGAGCGGACGAGCGGACACGAAGTACCTCCGTCACGACCGAACGGACGAGATCTTCAATGTGCTGAACGTCTTTGGATCTTGCTTCCATTTTCCTGAAACCTCAGGGAATTCCGTTAAAAAAAATTTCCAGGACCAAAAAAGTCGATGCGCTTAAAGGCCAATTCGCAAACCACTCGAATCCGCAAATCACTCGTCCATGATGCCGAGCACAGACCATCGGGCAGGACAGTTTTTACTTTGGACCTGCTCCGCGATGAGGCTTCCGTCACTGGTGAGGATGACGCGGTCTCCAACTCTGGCTCCAATTTGGGGATCTAGACAGAGCTGGGGAAAACCTTCCGGCGAAACACCGTCCAGCATCAGCGGCTGAACGATGAGGAGACGCTGACCTTCCAGCGAAGGATGACGGACTGTCGCAATGGCCTTGCCGATGACTTTTGCCGGAAACATTTGCGCATTCTCCCTTTTTTTGGCCGTCAGTCTATCTATTTCTATTTCTATTTCTATTTCTATTTTCCCAAAATGTGGAGCGCGTCAACGAGCGTGCAGCGGCGTGAGCGCGTGTAGACCATGGGATTCGTGATCCCTTCGCCCGTGCATCCGGCGATCGAATAGGAAGCGTAGCCCTCACCGCCGTTTCCGAGTCCTGCGACACTTGCGCCGTTTTTCACGAAGATCGTCGTATCGAGCGCTTTGCCCATACGGGTGAGATTCTCGACATTACGCGAGTGCATGATCCCCGTGTGATGGAAACCGTGCTCGTATTTGACAGCCAAACGGATGGCGTCGTCCACATCGCGGGCACGCACGAACGGGAGGAAGGGGAGCATCTGCTCGACCGGGACGAATGGGTTGGTCTCATCGGTCTCACCGTAGAGAAGCTCTACATTTTCCGGGATATTCCAACCCATGCGCTGCCCCATGACGTGCGGAGACTGACCGAGGAAATCACGGCTCGGGACGGCATGGCGTTCCGCACCTTCGCCAACGTACACGATCGCTTTTTCGGTGAAAGCGGCGACCTGATCCGGAGTCAGACGATACGCTCCGGCAGAATTCATGGCATCCATCATGCGGTCAAAGACTTCATTCACGACGAAGACTTCTTTTTCGGCAAGACAGAGAAGATTGTTGTCGTACGAGGCGCCGTAAATGATCGAACGGGCTGCGCGGGCCAGATCAGCGGTCTCATCGACGACGACCGGTGGATTTCCGGGACCGGAGACGATGGCGCGTTTCTGCTGACGCAGCGCGACGCTCCCGACTGCCGGACCGCCAGTCACGTTGATGAGCGAGACCAGCGGATGCGCGAAGAGCTTTTCGACGTACTCCACTTTCGGTTCCGTGAGGATCGTGAGCAGATTGTCGATACCGATCGCTTCATAGATCGCCTGGTTGAACATTTTGACGCCAAGCGCCGCGATCTTCTTTCCGCCGGGATGGGGACTGAAGACGATGGAGTTTCCGGCCGAGATCATGTTGATCGCATTGCACGTGATCGTCGGCAGGGAGTGCGTGACCGGCGAAACTGCCGCGATGACGCCGTACGGAGCGTGCTCGATGACGGTCAGACCATAGTCGCCGCTGAAACACTCACTTTTGAGAAACTCGATACCGGGAGTCACGCGGCCGACCCCCTGCTGCTTCTCGATCTTGTGGTCAAGGCGTCCGATCTTGGTTTCAGCCATTTCCATCGTGCCGAATTCGACGGCATTCGCGTTCGAGACATTCCGAATGGCGTCAATGGCCAGACGGCGTTCCGCGATCGTTTTCTTCTCAAGCTGCTCGAAAGCGTCACGGGCTGCACACACCGCGTCATTCAGGTCTGTGAATTGACCAAAACGTCCAACGTAAGAGCGGCTCGCAGCCGGAGGATTCGCGGTCCCTCCCATTTGCTGGAGGACTTCTGCCACGATTTTGTTGATGGTATTTTCGCTGATCTTCATCTTTGGTTTCCTGTTTTTTCAGGATCTCGATCTTCAGGTTAAAATTTGACGGTCCCGCGCGTTTGCCGCGCTTCCTGCATCCCAGTCGGCATCCCAGTCGGCATCCCAGTCGGCATCCCAGTCGGCATCCCAGTCGGCATCCCAGTCGGCATCCCAGTCGGCATTCAGGTCAGCATTCAGCGTTGAAACACGACCTTGCCGCCCATATTTACGGTATCCACGATCCCGATCGTGACGGCGTCTGTCGGGATCGGTTTCGTTTCAGGCGTCATGCGGGCACTGGATCCTTGGCAAACCAGCACGAAGTCGCCTTCTCCGGCCCCAAGCGTATCCAGCGTAATGAGCGTTCGTCCTGTGGGGAGCAGACTGTCCTGCGAGGCCGGGTCAACGCGGTACGCTTCCACGACGAGCAGTTTCCAACCGCGAAGGGAATCCAGTTTTTGGGTGGCGACAGTCGAACCTACGATCTTTCCTATGAACATTGCGTTCTTTCCTGGTTAGTCCCGGACCGAAAGTCTGCGGAATGCGGGAATTTCAAAAAAATTGCGGAACACGGACCGATCCATTTCCGAATGAGTTCGGGATCCATTTTCGGGATCCATTTTCAAGTTTTGAGTGCTTCGACCGTTTGCCGGGCGACGATGATCTCTTCGTTTGTCGGAATGACACAGATCTTCACGCGGCTTTCTTCGGCACTGATGCACATTTCCGAGGCACGGCACGCACGGTTCTTTTCCGGATCGAGAAGGATGCCGAGTTCCGCAAGATCCCGGCAGATCATTTCGCGGATGCTCCACTGATTCTCGCCGATCCCGCCGGTGAAGACGAGGAGGTCTGCTCCGCCGAGTTCCACGAGATACGCTCCGAGATACCGGCGAATGTCGAACACGTAGACGTCCAAAGCACGTTTTGCCTTTTCATTTCCGGCATTCACCGCAGCCAGAATGTCACGGATGTCCGTCCCCACACCGCCGCTCAGACCGTACAGACCGCCCTGCTTACCGAGGATCGCCAGAAGTTCCTCGCACGATTTCCCCGTTCGCTTCATCAGATGCGGCAAAAGGTACGGGTCAAAGTCGCCGACACGATTATTCTGCGGCAGTCCGCCTTGAGGACTTCCCCCCATGCTCGTTGCGCGGCTTTTGCCGTCTGCGATGGCGCAAATGGAACTGGAGCCGCCGAGGTGGCAGGAGATGATGCGCAGGTCTTTTCGGCCGAAAAGTTCTGCACTGCGTACTGAAATGTAGCGGTGACTGGCGCCGTGGAAGCCGAATCGGCGGATCTGAAATCTGTCGATCCATTCATCCGGAACGGCATAGAGCCGGTTCGACTCGGGAATGTCGGCATGAAAACCGGTCTCGAATGCCGCGACGAGCGGAACGTCGGGAAGCTGTGTACGCAGCTGACGCATGGCCGCGATGTACGGCGGATTGTGAGCCGGGGCAATGTCGGTCATTTCCTCCATGGCGGCAAGGACTGCATCATTGATGACCTGCACGCCCGTCACGCGCCCGCCGTGAACCGCCTTAAAACCGATCCCTTGGACTTCCGCAGGCGCTTTCAGGCAGCCGACTTCCGGAGACGTGAGCTGACGGAGGCACTGACGTACCGCTTCGCCATGATCCGGGACCGGAAATTCTTCGGAGAAAGTCTTCCCGCCGACCTCGACCTCGACCGGACTGAGCGGTTCACCGATGCGCTCGATGCGCCCTTTGGCGAGCTGCGTCTCGCTGGTCATATCGTAGAGACGGTATTTAAAGCTCGTGGAGCCGATGTTCGCGACGAGGATCTTCATGCGAAATGTCCTTCTGCTGAAAATGAAAGGGACGGAAAATGCGGGAAAAAGAGAACGGAACCAGTGAGCCGAAACTGGAAAGCGGAAAAACGGGAACGTCTTCCGCTTCCTTTCGGGATCTCGGATCTCATTTTCTTTTACCGAGGGCGGAAATGCCGAACTACGGACTGAACTGCAGACCGAAGTGCAGAGCGAACGCGGACTAGTCGATGAACGCCTCGAGCAGCCCGGCGGCCGGACGCGGAATGATGTGGCTGGAGACCAATTCGCCCGTCTGGGAGGCGGCAGAGGCTCCGGCTTCGATCGCGGCTCGGACACTTCCGACGTCTCCGCGAACGATCGCGGTCACGAATGCGCCGCCGATGTTCACTTTTTTGAGAATATCGACATTCGCGGCTTTCGACATGGCGTCGCACGCTTCGATCAGGGCAACGAGACCTTTAGTTTCAATGAATCCAAGTGCGTATTGCATTTTAAGCTACCTTTTATTCAAATGGGAAATGGAAACAGGATCAGGAATGAAGGGAAGCGCCTATTTCTTCGCACCGTCTTTTTTCAGACCGGGAAGAAGGGAGACGATATCTTCCGACGGACGCGGAATGACCTGAACGGCCAAAACCTCACCCACGCGGCTCGCAGCGGCGACTCCGGCGTCGGTCGCGGCTTTCACAGCGGCGACGTCACCCGTCACGTAAGCCGTCACGATCCCGGACCCGGGTTTTTCCCAGCCCAGAAACTGAACGTTCGCGGATTTCATCATTGCATCAACGCCTTCCACGAGAGCGACGAAACCTTTCGTTTCGATCATTCCCAATGCTTCCAATGTTTTTGCCATTGCGTTTTTCCTTTTTGCTTCAGGTTAAATGATAGGTAATCGAATTCGATGATCTATTCGGTTCAGCGGTAAAGCTCGATCCGATCTGCGTGATCGATGTCGCACGCGTTTCCTTCGTCGGTATCGAGGTGGACTTCCAGATGGACGCCGGGATCGACACGCACGAGCACGTTCTCAAACGTCGTCGTACAGGAACCGGAATAGACGCGCAGATTCATGCGGTCTTTGTCCTGGACGCCGTAGTATTCCGCTTCTGTCGGGTGCATATGGACGTGCCGTTCCGCGCGGATGACGCCGTTTTTCAGTTCCACGACGCCTTTTGGACCGACCAGCACACAGCCGGGAGTCCCAGCCAAGTCGCCAGACTGACGTACCGGAAGCGGGATCCCGAGGGAAATGCCGTCTGTAAACGCAAGCTCGACTTGAGACTGTTTGCGCGTGGGACCGAGGATCCGGACCGAAGGGAGCATCCTTCTGCGGGGACCGACGACCATGAGCGTCTCTTTAGCCGCAAAGAAACCGGGCTGGTAAAGTTCCTTTTCCACTGTGAGCTGATAGCCGGGGCCGAAAAGCGTCTCGACATCCTGATCGCTCAGATGGATGTGCCGCGCGGAGATGCTCACCACCAGTTCTGGGGCAGGAGCGGGTTCCGATCTACCGGGAACGCCGACGCACTCCAAAACGATCTGGCGAACGATCTGCTCTATAAATTCCGCGCTGAGATTTGATGTATCCATATTTTCATGCCGTTTTCGGCTCTCGTTTCAAAAAAATTAAACGTATCTTTTAGTGTGTCGGCCGACTTTTCCTCTTTTCTTTACCTATTTTTTTCTCATTGGAATTTTTTGCCGACTTTAAGAGTTAGATTTTACGGTCTGCGCAAATTTTCAGACTGCGGATCGAAAAAACAGAGCGAGAAAAAAGCTCCTCAATCCTCCTCACCCAAAAAATGAAAGCCGTCCTCCTTTGCAAAAGAACGGCTTTCCAGGTCTGAAGATCAGGGATCTCAGGCAGCGTCACGCATCAGCGACCGAATCGGCGGAAGGATCCCCAATATTATTTTCCTGATGGTAATTGTCCCACAATTCATCCAAACGGCGCAGCGTGCTTGGCAAGTCGTAGACTTTGTAATGCGGCGCAGATCCGTCTTCATGCACATATTTCAGTGCCAGGTCTTTATCCAGCAGCTTTCGCAGAGCGTCGTCCACCTCGAAATCAATGTAGAAACCGAAATTCTTTTCCAGCCAGGCTTCGACCCGCGCGTCAAGTCCCTCCATCGTCAGATTTTCTTTCCGGCAGACATAAAGCATGAAGTACGCCAGGAACGCTTCCTTCACTTCCTGCGTTTCAGCCTGTTCCACCAGCAGATTCACGGCCCCCATGTTGCTCGCGAGACTCTTGTGGTAGAGACTTTCCGAGTAGGTCTTCAGGCATCTCATGCGGGAATTGAAGAAACCGCAGATCGAGCGGAAAAATCCAAGGGCGAATGTGACGAGCATCGTAAGGAAGAGTATCAGATTAATACTCGCGGCCAGAATGATCTTCACGATCGCCGTCCCTAGTGCACCGGAGAAAGAGGCGCCGACCTTGATCTGATCGGCGATCGGCAGGCAAAGCTGCACTTCCGGCACGACGACTTTCAGGTTCTCCACATCGACATCCCGAAAAACCTTGACTAAAACACCGCTTCCGTACTTTTCTTTGTAGCGAGCCAGCACGAAGACACGCTTAAATTTAAGGCTTGGGTAATTTTCCTTGAGCAGCCAAAACGCTTTTCCAGTCTTATCTTCATGCCGGATCCCGCGGTAGAAGATCCTGAAGAATTCCAGTTTCCGCATATCGACTTTGATGGAAAGGATCCCGGGATAGCGTGCCCCCAGGATCTCCGTACTCTGTTCCTTCGTCATTTCACGGAAATTGCACACTGCAAGGAAATTTTCGACCCCATGCATGAGCCGGGTACGGCACTCTTCTTTGTACTCTTCGGAATATTCCGGAAAATAGCGCACTTCCGTATCCGGGTCAAAGGGCACGAAAGCCTCTTTAAGCTGGAGAAAATCTTTCTGGTAATCCAAGTGGTAGTGTTCTTCCAGCATCAGAGCGAGTGTGCGGAAATGTTCGCGCTCGGTTTCATTCAGCCGTTCATCTTCCAGAACACGGTTCAGGAGGTCCGTAAAATAAATAGGGATAAAATGCTCCCCTGCCGAAAGCCATTCCAGTTTCGGCAGTTTTTCCGGATCCACGATCAGCAGCTTCTTTAAGGTCGATAAAATGGACATATCGCAGGCCTCCAGATGTTCTATTTTTGAAATTGGGATCGATACTATTCCCCGATCAGCCGCTTGACGCTCGCCAAGAGTCGGTCCATCGGGAACGGCTTGCGGATGTAGTCGTCCACACCCAAAGTTTCGGCATAGGCTTTATGGCGATTGCCTTCGTTTGCCGTGATCATGATCACACGGATAGGAATCGGAAGCGAACGGCGCAGATTTTCAAGAACAAGAAATCCGCTGCGTTTCGGCATCATCATATCGAGAATGATCAGATCTGGTTTTTTTTGCTCCGTCATGAGCAGTCCCTGATTACCGTCAGTCGCATTGAAAACCTCGTAGCCGCGCATTTCAAGCGTCAGACGCATCGATTCGGTGATCTCCTGGTCGTCATCGATGATCAGGATCCGTTTAGCGGTTTTTGGGGCATCGTTCATGATTTTGGATTCCATTTTTTCTTCTTTTTATTTCACAAACATTTCAAAATTTTCGGGGAAAAACAGAAATCATTTTCTCTGTATTTCCCTATTATATACCAAACTGTCGGAAAATGAAAGGCGGGTAGGGGGGATTTCCTGAAAAAAAAATTGCTCTTCCCATGAATTTAAATATCGGGTAAAATAAAACACTGAATTGACTATAGAGGTAAAAAAATGCGGTTCAAACGAAAATTTAATCAAATTCCCAAATTTCAGCTGCTCATTGTGTCGATTTTGACACATTTTTCGATATTTGGAGAAAGTGCGCATTTTCCAACTGCACAAGGGCAGGAAGCAGAGACTCCGTGCATCATGACGCGGGATGCTGCGTGCCTCGGTTATCCATGGAGCGGGATGGAGTGCATTCCGGAAGATCCTTGCCTTCTGCGCGGCCAAAGTGAGGCGGAGATCCCCGTCCCGCTCGGAGATCCAGGTACTTTGACCAGCGTTTCGGGCATGGGAACTTCGGAAGATCTTCCTGTGGGCACGATGCCGTCCTCCGGACTTTCATACAGTTCCGGAACGGGGGTCGTGGGAGGGGGCAGAACGGGTGTCGGGGCCGAACTTCCGCTCTATTCGCCGACGGAAGAGCGTTACCATTACTGGGACTCGGCTTTTCGGGCCTGCATTCCCGGCTTTGGCCGTCCGCTTCCAACGTCCAGCGAAAAGTGGACCTGGCAGGCGATGCCCGGCGGAACGCTCTATCGCGCACATTTTGCGAGCAATCGTGAAAGCAGGCTCGGCATCCATTTCATTAATGAAGACACGACGCACGATTCCTACTGGGATCCGACTCTTGGCGGACGGATCAACTTTCTCCGCTACGGGACCACGAGCCGAATTTATCCGGAAGGTTTTCAGCTGGATCTGGAATGTGCGGCCATTGCACGTCTAACGCTCACCGGAGACCGCGATTTGCACGGCACAGATTACCGGGTCGGTGCGCCGCTGACGTTCCGCAAGGAAAACTGGGAGTTGAAACTCGGATACTACCACATCAGCTCGCACATGGGCGACGAGTGGATCGTCAAAAACTACGAAAAAACGGGAGAAGTCTACCGGATCAACTACGTGCGCGACTGCCTCACGTGGGGGATCGCGTTTCGGCCGGATGCCAACTGGCGCTTTTATTTCGGCGGCGATTACGTCTTCAATCGTGACGGCGGCGCAAAACCCTGGCAGTTTGAACTAGGGGCGGAATACTCGCCAATGATGCTGCCGAATTTTCAGGGATCTCCTTTTTTAGCGCTTCATTTCCGATGGAGCGAGGATACGGATTTCGAGACGTACAGTGCGCTTGAAGCCGGCTGGCAGTGGAAGACCGTCTATCAGCACACGATGCGCACCGGCCTTTACGCCATGGCGGGGCACGCGGACCAGTACCAGTTTTACGACCGTTGGGAAAAGCAGATCGGCTTCGGTTTCTGGTATGATTTTTAAGGCTCTTCCGAAAAGTGCGTATCTGTTCCAAGATCAAAAAGAAATAAAAGATCAAAAAGAAATAAAAAAAGTTAAGGAGAAAGAAGAAATGGCTCTCAAAAATCCCCGATCCCTCTTCTGGGCGTTTCATTTTCTGACGCTCATTGGTCTGGGAGTTTTTTTTTCAGAGTCAGTCTGTGCGCAGAAGGCCGAATTCACGCTGGAGATCGTCGATGACGAAACACACCGTCCGATACCGTGCCGAGTCTCCATCCGAAATGAAAAAGGGATCCCGCGAAAAGCCGACGGAGTCCCGTTCTGGTACGATCATTTCGTCATTCCGGGGAAGATCTGGCTGGAGTGGCCTCTGGGAACGTACCCAATGACGATCGAACGCGGCTTCGAGTACCTGCCGCGGACCGGGCATTTCGTGCTGAACCGCTACGGAAAAGACGCCAAAACGGAGACTCTGAAACGCTTCACGGACCTCTCGAAAAAAGGGTGGTGGTCCGGCGACCTGATGGTCATGCGCGATCTTGCAGACATCCAGCTCCTCATGATGGCGGACGATCTCCATTTCGTACCGCTGGCGGGATCGGCGGAAAAACGGATCTTTGCGAAAGAAAAAAAGGCAGAAAGTCAAAGACGCACAGAAGAACGTGAGCGTTCCGGCCGAAAAGATCCGGACGGTCTTAGTACTTCCGGAAGATCCGATCGGGAAATGAAGCGCGGGGAACCGTCTGCGAAAACGGATGAGGTCTGGTTCGATTCGGATCGGCTTTTCACGACGCAAAACTACATTCTGCGGCATCCTGCCTGCGAAGTTGGGATCCTGGATCTTCCCGTTCCGCTTCCGTTTGAGCGTCTGAAACTCGAATCGCGCCGGAGTGCCGTCCCAATGCTTTACGCCATCCATCAGAAGTACCCGGATGTCTGGATCGACGTGCAGAATGCGGAAAGCTGGGATCTTCCGCTGATGATCTCTCTCGGGATCGCGGATTCTTTCCAGCTCTTGGGGCCGCACATCCTCCGGGATCAGCTGCTGCCGGAAAACATTCTGTGGAAACGCCTTCCCGCAGTCAAGCCGATCGGAGGGATCCAGGCAGAACGGTACGTAGAAAAAGAAGAAACGCGCCGACGTGCCGGTGACGTGCCGGATGACGAAAGCAGCGCCAGCGTGATTTCTGAAGATGACGCAGTAGAGGCGGAATTACGGGCAGACCTCTTTCTCAGACCGTCCCAATGCGGATTCATCCCAGACGCAGCCCCCATGAACTACCGAGGGGAACGCGGACGCCAGCAGTGGACGGAGGAGGTCTACTTCCACCTTCTGAACACGGGCCATCGGATCCCGCCGTCTGCCGGAAGCGGGTCGGGAATGTCGCCGAATGCGCTGGGAGCTAACCGAATGTACGTCTTCGTAGACCCGGACGAATACGCCGCAAACGCAGACCGGACCGGCTTTCAGTATGAGGGGGCAAATGCCGGATTTGACCGAAAAATGTGGTGGGACGCACTAAAAGCGGGACGGTGTGTCGTGACCAACGGGCCGCTGCTTCAGCCGTGGGTGGAAGGATACGTCCCCGGTGAAGTCTTTTCCTTTCCGGGCGGCGAAGGTGAGCTGGACCGGCTGAATCCCTCCATGACGCTAACGCTTCAGCAGAAGGCACAGTATATCGAGGTCATCATGAACGGGCGCACGATCCTTTCCGTACCGTTCCGCAACTATGCCGAGACCGGACGTCTCCCCCTGCTCGAGCTCAAGGAGAGCGGGTGGTTCCTCATCCGGGTGCGTGTCGATGACCCCAAAACGTACGGCTGCGTCATGTCGGCGCCGTACTATGTCGAAGTCGCGGGAAGACAGAAAGTCATGCGGAAATCGGCACTTTTTTTCCTGAACTGGCAGAAAAAACGGATGGAGCTCCTTGAAAAACGTGGTGCGTTTGCCGATAAAGAAGGACAAAAACTCCGGAAACTTCACGAATTCGCGCTGGCGTACTGGGAACAGATCCTCAAAAAATCGGAAGATTGAAAAATCGGCTCTTCCGGAAAGTGCGTACCGATCCAGGTTCTGATCTCACCACGGAGTGCACAGAAGAGACTCAGAAACACACTGAAAAGAAAAAGAAAAAGAAAAAGAAAAAGAAAAAGAAAAAGAAAGAGAAAGAGAAAGAGAAAAAGAGAAAAAGAGAAAAAGAAAAAAGGCTGTGAACGTGCCCTGACACGAATTTCACGGAAAACACGAAAAGACGCGAATGAATTTTTTAAAAATTCAAAATTTGTTCGCGCAATCTGTTTTTCACTGTTTTTTGTGTTAAGATCCGTATTTCTCTGTGAGTTTTCAGTGTATTCAGTGGTGAAACTGGTACGCAGTTCCCGGATGGACCGAAAAATTCCACCCCCAAAAGAAAAGGACCGATCGTGACTTCATTTTTTCATCAGAAACTCGCAAATGGACTCCATGTGGCGGCAGAAAACCTTCCGTTTGCCCGGTCGGTCTCCGTCGGCTTTTTCGTCCGATGCGGGGCAAGATATGAGTCGGAAAATATTTCGGGGATCAGCCATTTCCTCGAGCATATGGTCTTCAAGGGAAGCCCGGCGCGCAGTGCGCAGGACGTCAATCGGGAATTTGACACGCTGGGGATCTCTTTCAATGCGTGCACGACGGAAGAAACGACCATTTTTTATGCGACGCTGCTTCCGGAGTATCTGGAATACTGTCTGGAGATCTACGCCGACATTTTGCGTCCTAGTTTTCGAGAAGACGATTTTCGTGCCGAGAAGGAAGTCATTCTTGAAGAGATCGGAATGTACGAAAACGAGCCGCCGTTCTGCATGGACGACCGGCTGCGGCAGACCTTCTTCAATGGACATCCGCTCGGAAACCCCGTTCTCGGTTCGGTCCGAAGCGTGAAGCGTCTGCGTTTGGAACAGCTTCGCGAATGGCTGCAGAAAATGTACTCGCCCCAAAACATCACTCTTTGCGCCTGCGGCTGCGTCGACTTTGACCGACTGGTCCAGCTCGCAGAAAAATACTGCGGTGCGTGGAAAAATTCACCAGAAAGTCCGTCGACGGCTGAAATTCCGCAAAATTCCGAAACCTGCGGCCTTCCTTTTTTGCCAACGACCGGAATGCAGACCTTTCGCCGTCCCCAAGCCGCGCAGCAGTACCTTCTTTCATGCAGCGCGTCGGGAGTCTCCTCCATACGGGAACGGCTTGCCGGACGCTTGATCGCCTCCATACTCGGTGACGATTCCGGAAGCCGGCTTTACTGGGAGTTCGTCGACTCCGGACGAGCCGAGCACGCAGTTCTCGGATTTACCGAATTTTCCGACGTCGGTTTCTTCTGTACCAGCCTAGCCTGCGACCCCGATGAGGCCTTGGAAAACTGGAAACATACCGAGGCGATCTATCGTGACGCGGAAAACGGCGGCATTTCCGAAGAAGAACTGGTCCTAGCGAAGAATCGGCTCGCGACGGGAATGACTTTGGGAAGCGAGAAAGCATGGAACCGTCTGTTCGGGATCGGATGCGAATGGGCCATTGCCCGTGAGTACAGAACGGTGGAAGAGGAAAACGCTCTCCTTCGCTCCATCTCGCTGGAGGAAATTCACACATACTTGACCCGTTTTCCGCTGACTTGCTCTCTGACATTCAGCATCGGTCCGAAAAAATAGCGGGAACGCCAGAAAGCCGAGACTGAAAACGCTCCGGCACTTCCGACAGATCTGTCCGCAGTTTCGAGAACGCTGAAGAAAAGGGGCCATCCGGGAACTGCGTACCAGTTTCACCACTAAAGTTCACCACTAAAGTTCACCACTAAAGTTCACCACTAAAGTTCACCACTAAAGTTCACCACTAAAGTTCACCACTAAAGTTCACCACGGAAGACGCAGAAAACGCACAGAGAAACACGGATCTTAACACAAAAAGCGCTAAAAACAGATCGCGCGAACATTTTTTGATTTTTTAAAATTCATTTTAAAAAATTCATTCGTGTCTTTTCGTGTTTTCCGTGAAATTCGTGTCAGGGCACGTTCACTCCCTTTTTTCTTCTTTCTTTTTCTTTTCAGTGTGTTTCTGCGTCTCTTCTGCACTCTCAGCGGTGAGATCGGACCAGATCTGTCCGCACTTTCCGGAAGAGCCCCAAATTGAAGAAAAAGCAAAAAAAACGAAAATTTCGCACATTTCCTCTCAAAAAGTCTGAAAAAAAACGCCAACCCACCCATTTGGGGTATTCTTTTTCTTGTGATCTGTGGTAAAATTACGAAAGTAAAATTCATTTTGGCGGCTTTTTCATACATAAAGGATCCACATATGGGAATTATGGCTTTTCAGTACAAGACGGCTGCAGACTCTCCGATCCTCGTCGCGTACAATCGTGAGGAACGTCCGGACCGTCCGTCTCAGGCACCGCGTATCCAGTCCGGCTGCCCGCGCATCATTTGCGGGATCGACCGGAAGTCCGGCGGAACGTGGTTTGGAGTCAACCAGCACGGCATGTTTGCGTGTGCTCTTAACCGCACGAAGCGTGAAATGCCGTTCAACCCACGTTCCCGCGGAGTGCTTTGCCGTGAGATGCTGAACTGTTCCAATCCGCAGAAAGCGGCCGAAATGGCACTGAAAGAGCTTCAGACCGGAAACTACGCCGGCGTGAATTACGTCTGCGCAGATGCGAACCAGGCGTTTGTGGTGTACGGCGGCTTCGAACTTTCGATGCAGGAGATCGGCCCTGGCCTCCATATGTTTTCGGGAAATCGGATGGACGACTACAATGACGAACGGCAGGAGTACGTTCGCCGTCAGCTGACGCTCCAGCGGCTGGATTCTTCTGTCACGTTCCTAGCCGTGGCGAGCAAAACGTTTGCCCGAAAGCCGGATCCGTCGGGACGCCGCGGGATCGTCATCACTTCCGGCGACATTCAGACGGTCTCCGGCCTCCTTCTTTCCCTCCCGAAGAAAGGCCATGGGGCTGTTTTGCAGTGTACGGCCTCCGCCCCCGGCGATTCAAAATACGAGGACGTTTCCGCACTTCTGCGTCAGGTCCTTTCCACAGATCGAAACACTTCCGGACGCGGCGGTCTGGATGATGAAGATGAGGATTTCATCTGAACGCAGTAACATACTACCGTATTTTGTCGAATATCGCAGATACTTTCGAAAGGACGGCTGTGCGGTTTCCGCCAATGTGCCGAAGCTGCACCGTCTCCCTTTCTTCGGCATGACCAACCGTAAATTGCAACCTTCAAGCCCAAATACGAAAAACGATGGAATCAGCAAACTATAATCCGATCCTCGAAAATTTGCACAGAATGCATCGTCAGTTTGCAGTACTGATCGATGAAGTTAATGGCGGGATCCTGCGAGTCCGCGGTCTTGAGGAAAGGATCGCACAGCTCAATAAAAATCTTGAAGCAGCACTGAAAGCCGTTCTGAATCAGCGGATCGCCATGGATCAGAAGCAGGCCCAGCTGGAAGAGAATGAGAAGAGCATCGACCGCCGCAGAAGTCAGCTGGACGAAGCGAAAAATGACCGAGAGTTTACGAGTATCCAAAATCAGATTGCCGCCTCGGAAGCCGCGAATGCCGTCCTTTCCGACGAGATCCTTGAAGGACTGGATTACCTGGACACCCTGAAACAAAAAGCTGAACTGGTCCGCGAGGAGATCCGAAACAGCGAAACGGTACTGGAAGACATTCAGGCGAAAAGCAAGGAAACTCGCGAAAAGGCGGAAGAAAAGATCCGGGAAATGAAAGTAGAATTCCACGCGGTCGAACGTAAACTGAACGGTGAGCACAGTATGCTATACCATCGTCTTTTCAAAGAAAAGAAATTCGATTCTCTCGCCCCGATCCGGCAGCGTTACTGCACTGGATGTAATACCGTGCTCCCCGTCGACCTGATCGCGTCGGTAGCGGAAAGTACTCATGCGTTCGAATGCCGTCAGTGCGGCCGAATGCTCTATCTACCAATGGGGCACAGCATGGATTAAACTGCGGGGTTCCCCGGCAGCCGACGTTTACCAGGTTCTCCAGCCATTCGGCATTCCTGTCAAAACGGTACAAAAAGAAACACGAAGGAGGCGTTTTCTTCCTTCGTGTTTCTTTTTGCGAGCCGAACACGTACTTAAGCCGCGTTCTTCTTTCTGCGGATCACCCAAAGTCCTGCCGAGCCGAACAGAAGCAGTGCCCACGTAGCCGGTTCCGGTACCTGATTAAAGTCGACCATCCGGATATTATCGATGCCGAGCCAGCCCCAGTTCGCGTTCTGACCGTCGCGGAGCTGGAGGAAAGCGTCGAGACCTTCCAGATCGGCAACGTCCCAGAAACTGTACTCGAAGTCATTGTTGTTGGAAGAACGGTGTGCTTCGCGGACCCGTTCAAAATCTTCCGCACCGTCCTGCAGGACCCAGAGTTCGAAACCGTAATCGCCGCCGGCACCGCCGCCGATCATGAATTCAATGATGTCGCCGTCGATCGTGAACGTTTCGCTCCGCAGGGTGCCGACCGCAGCGTCCCACCCGCCATTCGGGGAGTTGGAAGTGATGAAATTCGAGCCGATGTAGTAGTCGCAGGCTCCCGGCGCACCGAAACGGAAATTCGTGATGGAATCCAGCCGATTTCCGGCCGCGTCGACTTCATACCATCCTTCCCAATCATTGGCGGTGTCAAAGTTAAACGCCAGCGTTTCCGTGATGAGTGAAGGTCCGATATTGTTGAACGTTCCGGTTCCGAGCGGAATATTGATATCGCTGACAGTCGTCATGCCCCAGCTGCCGACCGCGAAATCGACGAGTGCGAGCGCGACTTCGTGCCCTTTCAGACCTTCCAGAGAGATGGTCTTCAGTTCGCCCGTCTTATTGTTGTTTGTCGACGAACAGCGGTAGGTGTCGAGCAGAAACTTTCCGTCCGTAATGTCGTAGAGGACCATACCTGCTTTGTCGCGAAGGTAGGAAATATTCGTTCCGTTATCCGCAGCGGCCGCATCCGGAGCAGTGAAAGTACCGCCGGCCATTTTGAACGTAATGTCCTGAGTGTCGTCGGCGACAGTGAAAGGCTGGCCCCAGAGAATACCATTATAGGTGTCCGAGCCCGCACCTCCAGTGTCGCTGGCAGTATCTTGATTTGCCGACTCTGCCCCGCCGCGGATCGCATTGATGTCTCCGTAATACATGGTATAAAACATCGTATTCCCGCAGCCGGCGTACCAGCCGTCATCCGTACCGACACCAAAACTGTTGGCAACCGAATCTTTGAACGTAAAGAGTCCGCCGCCGAGATCGTAGGCCGCCCGACGTACCTGTTTCGCCGTAAGCGACTCATCGTAAATGCGAAAATCCGCCATATCGCCGCGGAAACTGTTCGCGTAATCATACCAGTAACCGGCCTTGACTTCGGATACACCCGTGTTGAGCGTCATGTTGTTCGAGCCGGTGAACTGTCCGTTATAGTAAATGCGGACGGTTTGGCCATCGTAGGTCTGTGTGATGAGTCCCCAGTTATCTTTGATCGAATACGGCACCGAGGTGGAGAAGTCGTTGCCCCACTGCTGTCCGCGAAGCTCTTTGTCGCCGTAGGTCTTAACGGTGAAATCCCGATTGTTTTCACACGTGCCGATGGTCCAGAGTGCGTAATTTCCAGTCGCGCTGGGCTTCACGAGCGCCATGGCGGTCCTGGATGCCGCGCCGGAGATGCCGAGAGCTTCTGTTGTAGTCGTCGTATTGATGTAGTTCGTGCCGTCCAGACGGATCGCCTGCATTCCGTTGATGCCAGTATCGACGAAGATCGGCGCGTCCCCTTGCGCATCGATGAAACCAAGGCCCGTGAGGTCGAAAGAACCGACGTTTTCGATCGTTTCGTTACTAATATCCAGCTGCACGAGCGGTTCCGCTTCCAGAATCGAGGAGGCACTGCCAAGCAGACCGGCTGCCGTCAACATCAAGACCGCTTTTCGGCTTCGATTTCGCTTCTGCATTCATTCATCTCCCAAAATGAAAAACATACAACATTATTTTATTATGGGATAGTATACACCATCTTTCCGATTTTCATGCCACAAAAAATTTAAAATTTTGAAAATTCTCCTAAAATCTAGGCAATGTAAGCAAAATTTGCGGAAAAAACAAGTTAAACCGCGCAAAAAGCCGCCTAAAAAGACATAAATACCGTATTTCATCCACGAACCAGAAGCACAAAACCTGCGTAACATAAAAAAAATAAGCAAAACGCACCAGACCTTGCTGATTTCAAAAGGAAGACTGCCAGCCGATATATTTTGCCCATCTTACACAAGCGGAACGATTTTAAATTTTCGCAAAATAATTATCGGCAAAAGAATCAAAACGACCGTCATTGGGTCAGTTTTTTTTTAAAAATTTACGATACCATTAAGACTGATAGTTTGAATATATCCAGACTATCCGCTATTCGCCTATTCAAGCGAAATGCAGAAAAGAATTTTTTGCGGATCGCCCGCCCATTGGGTCAGCCTGCGTCTTCCCAAACGAGGTGAAGATACCGGCTTTAAATTCAGGAAAATCGTTAAAATTTTCCGATTTTTGCGAAAAAAAGCACAAAAAATTTGACTTTGCGCAAAAAATAGGGTAGAATACAGAAAATGCACAAACTGCACAAAATAAATTCGGGGGGGCAGGTACTGGAAATTTTTAGCGCCTCCGGCCAGCAAGCCAAACGCATGAGGCTCGGTGATATTTTGTGCGGATTTTATGACGTGGATTTTAAAAGCGGTGCCAAACGTTTCGTTCGCTTTTTCCAATGGTGAGATGATGGATTTTTCGTATTTCAAAGAAGATGATTTTTCGCAGGCTGATTCCTTTCAGGACACAGTCATGCTGAGAGGCTACGACGACTACTCTCATCAAAATGAGCTTCAGCAGAGATTCCCATCCTTGCTCGAGCTTGAAGAATTGTGCAGTGAAGCCGAAGTTCCGCAGGAGATCTCCCGAGAAGATGACCCGGTTTTTATCTATCTTTCGCAGATGGGAGAGTTTCCGCTTCTTTCGTCCGGCGATGAAAGAAAGATCGCGCAAAAGATCGAGCGCTACCGTATGGATTTTTGCCGTCAGGTCCTTTCCAGCTACTATGTGCAGAATAGTATCGAAAAGATCCTTGAGGAACTTATGTTTCGGAAGCGCCGTCTTGAACGTACCGTCAACATTTCGATCACCAATTCCGTCCAAAAACACCGTGCGGTATCGATCATCCGGCAGAATCTAAAAACGCTGCAGTATCTTCTGCATGAAAATCAGGCCGCGTTTCCGCTCGCGTTCCGTGTTTCGACCCCGCTCCGGACTCGGCGTCAGACACTCAAAGAAATGACTCGCCGAAGACTGAAATGTATGCGTCTCACAGCCGAGATGCAGCTGCAGCTCTCTGTCGTCCGCAGTCTGTTTGACGCACTGAAGAACATTTCCGAGCAAATGTCGATCCTGTACCTGGAGATCAAGCGTTTCGAAAAGGATCCCCTGATGCAGGACGCAGTCTCCCGGATGCGCCGCGAACTTCACCGGTTCATGGCCATGACCCACCAGTCACCCCGGATGCTTCAGCGTTTCGTTCAGAAAACGGAGCAGATCCAGAAATGTTACGAAGACGTGAAGAGGGAACTTTCGGCCGGAAATCTCCGTCTGGTCGTTTCGATCGCCAAGAATTACCAAAATCGAGGCGTTTCGTTCATCGACCTGATCCAGGAAGGAAACACCGGACTGATGCGGGCCGTGGATAAATTCCAGTTCCAGAAAGGGTTCAAGTTCTCCACCTACGCGACCTGGTGGATCCGTCAGGCGATCAGCCGCGCTATCGTGAATCAGGGACGCACGATCCGTGTGCCGCTGCACGTCGTCGGCGCAATGAAAAAAGTCCGTGAAGCCCGCCAGCATCTCATTCAGCAGATCGAACGGGAACCCACGATCGAAGAAATGGCCAAATCGAGCGGGATCCGGCTCTCGGAGGCCATGACCGTTCTGCAGATGAACCGAAATCTGATCTCACTCGATCAGCCGGTCAACCGGTACGATGAGAGCGTTTTCGGCGACTTCATCGAAGACAAACGCGAGGAATCACCCATGGAGCGCATCAACTGCGAAGCGATCCGGGAACGCCTCAACGACCTCCTCTTCGACCTAAGTTACCGCGAACGTGAGATCATCCGTCTGCGTTACGGTCTAGCCAACGGCCACCTGTACACTCTGGAGGAAGTCGGGCAGTTCTTCGAGCTGACTCGGGAGCGTGTCCGTCAGATCGAAGCCAAGGCGATCCGGAAACTTCAGCATCCGACCCGCTACGAAAAACTCGCAGACGTCATGATCGAGTCGGAATCCGAAGCGTAGCCGTCCTTGACCTCCGCATCACTCGTAAGCCAGATCGTCGCTTTGCGGCAGGTCGCTGATCGATTCCAGCTCAAAAAGTTTCAAAAATCTTTCCGTCGTGGAATAGACCGTCATGAATTTGGTCCCACGGCGGATTTTTTGTGTCCGAAGCAGCTGACGCTTCACTAGCTGTGCGAGGATCGGCCCGCTGGGAGTCCCGCGCAATTGATTGATCTCCTCAAGAGAAAGCGGCTGTTCGTAGGCGACGATGGCCAGCGTGTCGATCGCGCTCTGCGAGAGTTTCACCTGACGGATCTTTCCGTAGAAATTCTCCCGCAGCGGCGTAAATTCTTCCCGAAGCTGCATAAAATACCCATGCTCCTCCTCAAACCACACGATCTCCCACGGGCAGCCGGACTGTGAGTAATGGGCATTGAGTTCCTCGACCAGCTCGTGGATCTCCGAAACGCTCACGCCGCGCATGAGATTGGAAAGCGTCTCCGGCATGATCGGCGAGTTGGCCGGATTGCCGACGAAAAGCATCGCTTCCAGAATGGTCCTCGGATTGAGCGGCACGAGCTGATCGTCGTCGATCTCATCCATCATGGAACGAAAGGCTTCCGAGGCGCTTTGCGGTCCCTCCTCCTCTTCCGAGTCATCCGGGAGGCCATTCTCGTCATCATCCTCAAGCGGATCCTCGAAAATATCGTCCGGCAGCTCATCTCCAAAGAATTCATCCGGAATATCGACCAGCTCATCGCCGCCGAAAGCCGTCCCCTCCGGCTCAAAACTTTCATTTTTGACGGCATTTCCCCTGATCGCGCGCGCAAACGCCTGACTCAATTCTTCAAAGGAAAGTTCATCGGACGACATAAAAAACTCCGCATTTCAGAAAAAAACGGAAGGCCCACAATACAGACCTTCTGCGTCTGGTCCCTAAATTCCTGCCTGCCATTCTACCAAAAAAAAACAAAAAAGAAAAGACCAGATTTTTAACTGAAATGCCGATCTCAGCAAAATCTCGGAGCATTTTAAAGAAGCCGAATCATGATATATTCCCACAATCTAAAATAATGCAGCCTGGTTTCAACCATTCCAGCCCGACAAAATGACAGATGATAGAAAAAACGAAGATTTTCGATTTTCTGAATAATCTGAGGAGATGGAGTTTCTGTGCCAAATACAGAAAGAAGCGTTCTCAATTTTACCCTGATAAAACTACAGTTTCCAAAAGTCAAAAGGTAACGCAGCCGTTTAAAATAATAATCCGCCTCATCGT